>DATMSZ010000191.1:0-2059 GCA_035565175.1 Pseudosphingobacterium sp. | reverse complement strand
CACTATAGATGTTGCTGCCCGCAATTTTAATCACGCTTACCGGCGTTTTAAATTCATGTGTTAGGTTATTTACGAAATCGTACTGTAATTTAAACATTCGATTATTAAAACTGATGTTTCTATATATCAAATAGCCAATTACAAACAAGGTAAGATAACCGAAGGAAATCATCAAGGCTATTGGCAAAAAGCGTTTATTAACCTCTTTCGTTAAATAATTTCTATGGGAACTAAAGTATATTTTATAAGTGGCTAGTGCTCCTGGAAGTGGGCTTTCAGTGGTAAGTAAGTCGGGGTCGGTATCTAAAGAAGCGTAGAATAGTGGCTTTATTTCAATATTTTCATATAATTCCGGATGGCTATTTGCCAACTGTAATTCGTTCGCATCTATGTAATAAGCAAAAATATCATGTTCGTAAGTGGATGTATTATTCATCTCACCCTTCGCAAATTTCTTGTATGCTTTAATATCCTCTTTACGAGGAATGCTCATATACGTGATCTTCTCAGGAACAACGGTATAAAAGAATTTGTTAATTTCATCGTTATTTATACTTCGCGAAGTATCAGCAATATCTAGAAAATTAGCTAGTTTACTGGCCATGCCATTGAAGTCATCTGCTATACGGAGATTTAATTTTTTGTGTTTAGCATATTTGTACAACACTTCTCCTTTCAGATTTTGTTTATTAAATTGATAAACAGTCTTTGGTATTACCTTTACACCAGAGACTGTTGACCCCACGTAGATATCATAAAAAAGAATACTCTTAACAAACTCGAATTTACTTAGTATTGAATCTGCATAGATGGCTGCTGCCGTTGAATCTAAGTATCCCTGATAAAAGGATACTTCAGGAATCTTATTAAAAAAAAGATCATTATATGCGGCAATATTCTGCTCTAACACATCCACCTTTTTGCCAACAAATTCATTCTCTACTATTTTTTGCATATACTTCTTTGTTAGGGCAAGCGCAATAATAAAGATGATTGAAGCAAGGACGACAAACGATATAATTAACCAATAATTTTTCCGGTAGTAGTATGACCTCGCCATGTTAAATACTCTAAGGGCTAATTATCGTTCAGATTATTCTCAAAAAAGGCTTCTAATTGACGGTATAATTCCAATCTTGATTGCTCATCTTTAAAATAATGCCCTTCCTTTTCCTTTAAAAAGTAATTGATCGCTATATTTTTACTTTTTAATTCTCTTACCATCTGATTTGTTTCGTTTACATTTCCTCTATCATCTTTTCCACCCTGAGCGATAAAAATAGGTCCTTTGATCTTGTCTGTATGAAAAACAGGTGATACGGCCCTAAAATATTCGGATCGCTTTTCTGGATTACCTATCATTTCATAATACATTTGTAGATGAGGTTTATAATAGGGAGGTACTTCCTTTAAATAAGTAAAAAGGTTTGTAATCCCCGAGTAAGAGGCGGCACATCTGTAGACATTGCTGTGAAAACAGGCACCATATAAAGCGCAATACCCACCAAAACTGTAACCAAAGATACCTACGCGACTTGCATCTACTGTACCTTTTTTTATGAGATAGTCAACTCCATCGGCAATATCGTGCTGGATTTTCCCTCCCCATTCTCCGAAGCCTGCCGACCAGAACTCCTTACCATAGCCTGTAGAACCTCTATAATTCGGCTGCAGAACTGCATAACCACGATTTGCTAAAAACTGTACTTCGCTATTATATTCCCAAACATTACGCATAGATGGCCCGTTATGGGGCATTACGATGAGTGGCAAATTCTCTTTTGATTTTCCGATTGGCAGTGTTAAATAACCATTAATGACCTTTCCATCACGTGCTTGGTAAGTAATCGCCTCCATCTTACTCAATTTCACACCATTTAGGGCACCATTTATATCGGCTAACTTAACGAGATTATCTTCTTTAAGACTAAACCAATACACTTCTCCTGGATTGTCATCTTGATAAGTTCTTATAATAAACCTTGTCTCTTTTGCATCTTTATCGATAATCCTAATCCAATCACCATTTAACCTTTTCCTTAAGTCAGCGTGAATTTTT
>DATMSZ010000190.1:0-24343 GCA_035565175.1 Pseudosphingobacterium sp. | reverse complement strand
GATATAAATAGAAATGAAAATTAATAGGAGCGTAGCTTTACTTGTCACGGAAGTTTTAATCGAATCTATGTTTATATACAATAACTAAGTTCGTCGTCTTAACACCAATGTTAATTATAGACTAGGGTTAATTGGCTTATGCGCCGATGAGAATTCCTCCTATTAGGATGGGAGGGATATCTGCTTTTTCTTCTATACTATATAATCCTGAAATGCTTGCACTCAATAAACAAATAAATAAGATCTTTTTCATCATGCTAGGTTTTTATACAAAAATAATCTTTCATTGTTAAAAACAAAGAGAACTATGTCGTTAATCCTCCAATACGTTAGCAAAAAGCTGAACGCTCATAGAACGTTAGGTAACAAAGGAAATTATGCGACCGGAACTATTTGTTATATACTTACAAAGATGTGTTGAAGGTGTCATTAACCTCCAACACATCAATTATTATAATTTTTTCAATGTTTCTTCTACACTTCCGCAAGTAAGCATCTTATCGCCAAAATATGGATTTTTAATTGTTTTGCTTGGACTGATCCAGTTAGCTCCTTTATTGTTGGAAGCCATTGGGCAATGTGCTATATAAAATTCTCCATCACTAACACCATTTAATTTAATGAGTGCAATAAGGGCATCACTTAAAGGCGAAAAGAGCTCGCGTTGTTCCTCTATGGTTTTCACGGAAAGAATTTTGCTGGCTGAAGCATTAAGAGATTCGCCTCCATCTAAACTTTTACTTCCTTCTTCTATTAAAAGCGAGGCTTCTTTTGCTTTAACAATATTTTCCCCAACGAGTGCTTCCTGTAAAGCTAAATAGTGTGGATATAATGCATTTAGCACTTCATTTTTTGTCTTCGGAATGCCTGTTGATACTTCTGCGTTTTCCTCCTGATGTTGAGCATGGTTCTGCGTTTCTTGTGTTTGCTGATTGTTAGCGTTACAAGAAGCCAAAAAGAATACTGTCATTAACGCAGTTACACCGATTTTGAAATTTACTGTTTTCATTTTATTTAAATATTTAGATATAATGATGAATGATGAATGATGAATGATGAATGATGAATGATGAATTTGCTATAGCTACTAGTAAAGCATAATTCTTAACTGGCAACTAACAACGCATAACTAATCTAATGGTTGCCCTCCTTTTTTTAATACATATTCACTGTATAATAGATAGGCACCACTTACGACCACTTTATCTCCGGCTGTTAGACCTGCAGTAATCTCCGTTTGATCAAAAGATTCTACCCCTGTTTTAATGGCCCGCGGTTGAAATTTTTCCTTGCTTAATGCCACCCAAACATGGCTGCTCTTTCCGTTTCGAATAATAGCATTGTTTGGAACAGTTAAAGCAGCTGTTTTAGAAGTGCGGGGCAAGAGAATGGTAGCAGGCATACCTGCTTGAATTGATTGGTCGGCATTAGGTACAGTTCCCCTTAATTGCATAATTTGTGAATTACTTTGATAGGACGGCGTAATAAATTGTACATCCATTGAAAGACGTGAATTTGAGTTATTATTAACAAGGACACTTAGTTTTTGTCCTTCCTTTATTAAGGAAGCTTCTCTTGGATAAATGTCGGCTTCTACCCACATACTTTGATACCCTTCCAACCGCAATACAGGGGCGCCTTCACTTACATATTGCCCTTCACTTGCTAGAACTTCGGCTACCGTACCACCACTGGGAGCGTAAATAGTGATGTAAGGCGAAGTCTTTTCATTATTTATTAAGGATGAAAGCTGTTGTGGTGTCTGCCCATAAAGGAGCAGCTTTTGTTTTGCTCCCTCAAAAATTTCCTGGAATCTTTTATCATTTTTAAACTGTTCAGCCTGCTTATAAGTCATCAAGTATTCTTTCTGCAAAGTGAGCAGTTCTTCTGAATATAATTTATAAATAGCTTGCCCCTTACGTATCGTAATACCTGTCTCCTTTATGTACAGCTGTTCTATTCTTCCTGGATTACGACTACTAACAAAATTCGTTTCTTCAGGATTTACAGTGAATCTGCCATTGATAGCCAAATAGTCCTCCAAACTATTAGCACCTACTATCATCGTACTAACGTTGGCAAGTGCCTGTTGATTTTGATCTAAGGTTAGAAAGCGGTCTTTATTGCTTTTATCAAAAGGGACAAGGTCCATACCGCATATAGGACATGTACCTGCATGATCTTGGACAATTTGCGGATGCATCGGGCAGGTAAAAGTTTTTACTGCTGCTTTCTTATCGGTCGGCTGCTCATTATTGCAAGAGGTCCATAACAAAGAGGGCATAGCCACTGATAACAGCAATGTTTTTATAAAATGGTTTCTATTCATGGTTTTTTATTTTATCTGCCACAATAAAATCCTCACTATCTACCAAGTAAGAGGCATTTTTTGCAACTTGCCAATCCTGAATATTACTTAATATTTGTATTTTATCGATTGTATAAATACCCGTTTGAAGGCTAATAGCTTGGAAAACATTTCCTTCTTTCTTAAATACAACGCTTTTATTACCCAACGGCATTACAGACTCCTTCGGTAACCAATAGCCTTGTTTTTCTGTTATCGCAAACGTTCCGCGCAAAAGTTGACCCACCGGTAATTGAACACCTTTAAGGTAAACCCGAGCAAGACTAAAGTTTTCGCCGGTGTTAAAAGTAGGCTGGATTAATCCGATTTCTCCCTGGTATAGCGTGTTTTCATTATCTATACTTTGAAAGAGTATCTTTTTACCTTTTTGTATTTTGGATGTTAGATTTGAGGGGAGCGCGAATTCAGCAATTAAATCGGAATTGGTATAGATAGTGAAAAGCGTTTGCCCGGCGTTTACATATTGTCCTTCCCGTAATAATACGGGTTGTGTAGCCTCCGAACGAGCATTACTTGTGATGGAAGCTGAAGGAGATGAACCATTCATGCTACCCATCCCATTATCAGTATTTGTCGCCATGGTAGCAGTGCTCGATGTAGCAGGAGTGCTGCTCGCCTGCTCAAGTATATAGCCATTGGCCGGGCTATATACGGGTATACGGTATAAAACACTTTTTGTCTGTAACACTTTTTGTACCTGTTGATAATTCATTCCCAAGTATTGAAGCTTTTGTATGGCCGATTGAACTAATCTTTCATTATGCGTGTTGTTAAGCATCAATAGTTCGCGTTGTGCCGCAACAAGCTCAGGAGAATAAAGCGTTACGATGAGTTGCCCTTTTCTAACAACCTGAAAATTATATTTTATTCCTATGTGCTCTATGCGCCCATTAACGCGGGTACTTACGGAGGTGTTGTTTTTACTGTCATAAGTGATCCGTCCAGTAACATTAATCGGAAATACCTTAAAACCATGCTCTGCTTTTATGGTAGGTATTTGAGCAATCACTTGTTGATTGGTAGGTTTTGCTGATTGCTGGATGTTTGAATCAATTTGAATAGCTCGGTGTCGCCCATGTTGATTTGCATTCTCTTCGCTCGAGGAACATCCCCAAGCAAGCAGCAATAGCATTCCCATAAATATATTACTTATAAAGTTCTTTTTCATAATTTACAAACATGAGATAAAGCTTTAACTTTTCATCCAACAGCGTGTTCTGCATCATATTTAGAGCCTCCCAGTCGGCCAACACAGCAGGTAGTTGTTGTTTGTTTTCCCGATAAGCTTGAAAGTTAGCATCCATTGATCGTTGCAAGGCCGGAATAATTTTATCGTTTATTTTTTTTATCCTTTCTTCCATGTTCATAATCTCGTATTGCATACCGTATAGCATACCTTGGCTTTCCAGTAACATACCTTGTCTTTCCTGCTGCATAGCGGCTAGCTCCAATTCCATCGCTTTGGTTTCGTTTTTATACATTTTACTGCTCCATGGGGCAATAGGAATACTTACCATGCCCATAACACTGTAAGCATTCGGCATCATTTTACCTAATGGTGTCATATGATCAAAACGGATTTTGAAATCAGGTTTTCGTTCCTGTTTCATCGTTTCAATACCAAAGCGCATCGTTTGTAAGTCCGCATTCATCCTTTGGATATCCTTTCTCCGATCGGCCAACAGCAAAGTGTCGAGGGAAGCTTCTAGCTCGACTTGAGGTTGATAGGTTGTGTCGATATTGAACGTTGTATTGCCAGGTACGTTCATCAGGCTATTGAGCCAGGCCCTTGAACGGGCAATCTCTGCTTCCTGCATGCGTAGCATGTTTTTGTTTTCTTCTAATTGTGCTTCTGCTTTGAATACATTACTAAGTTGCGACTGGTTATATTCATATCGTATAGCTTCTAGCTGCTTCATGCTACTGATTACCTTATCGTTCTCCTTCAGGAGCTTTATTCGATTTATGGCAACGATCCAAGTGAAATAAAGGCTTTTTGCCTGTGCTTTCAACTCGTTAAGATCTACAGCGCGCTTGGCTTCTTCGGTTGCACTTTGTGATTGAATAAATTGTTTGTTTGCTCGCTGTTTGCTAGGATTTGGTATTTCTTGTTCAAGATTAAACATGAGTGAACCTTTATCCCGATCATCCATAAGCTCCTGGCCAGGATAAGGGGTCATGAACGTTCCGGCCCCAACCATAGGTGCCATCCAAGCGGTGGCTGCCTTCGCTCGATATTCAAAACCTTTCCCCCGTAATGCATAGGCCTTCAGTTTTATATTTTGCTGATCGATGCGTTGCAGGATAGTATCTAGCGATAGTGTTTCTATCGTTTGCGCTTGTGCTTTTATGTTACCTGAAAAGAGTAAAACAAAACACAAGATAAATTGCTGTATATAACCGCTTGGCTTAATGTTTTGCATCATAAATTTCCAATTTTCCATATTTTCGTAATTCGTATTCTTTGGTCATCAAAAATATAAGAGGAGTAACCAGGAGAATATGTGTTGAAGAGGTTAATACGCCTCCAATCATGGGTAATACAATTGGACGCATAACATCTGTTCCAACTCCCGTAGCCCACAGAACAGGTAACAAACCAAACAACGATACGCAGACTGTCATAATTTTAGGCCTTAATCGTTTAGCTGCGCCGTTAATAACATATTTTCTTAGATCCTCGTTGGTAATGGTCTCGCTGCTATTTCCTTTTTCCTTTACTAATTGCTGCATAGCGTCATTTAGATAAATAACCATTACAATACCCGTTTCCACCGCTATACCAAATAGTGCGATAAAGCCAACGGCCACCGCCACCGAAAGATGAACGCCCCAGAAGTAAATCATATAAGCTCCCCCGATAAGCGCAAAAGGAATCGTTACCAAGCTTAAAAAAGCCTCCCTTAGCGAATGGAAAGCAAAATACAAAGCAAGAAATATGATAATAAGTACGATAGGGGCAATCCATAACAGTGTTTGTTGTCCACGAATAAGATTTTCATATTGTCCACTCCACTCTAAAAAATAACCCGACGGTAGTATATTTTTTGTTTCATTAAGCTTTTGCATAGCCTCTTTTACAGTGCTTCCAAGATCACGATCGCGTACATTGAACATGACTGCTCCACGAAGAATGGCATTGTCAGACGTAATCATAGGTGGTCCGTCTTCAAAGCGTAATTTGGCTACCGCGTTTAAGGGTACCTCACCAAAAGCGGTACTTTGGAGTGGCACTCTCCCTAGCTGAGCTATACTGTTTCTGTAATCTTGGGCAAGACGTACATTAATACTAAAGCGTCTACGCCCTTCGATCGTTTGGCCAACCGCCGCTCCTCCGATCACCGATTCCACTGTTTGGTTAACGTCATCCACTGTCAGTCCGTAACGAGCCAAAGCTTCTCGTTTCACATCCACCGTGAGGTATTTTCCGCCTGTTACAGGTTCTACATATAGGTCTTGGATACCTGGAGTTCCTTCAAGCGCTTCTCGTACACGTTCGGAAACAGTAGCGAGTGTATCTAAATTTTGTCCAAAAACTTTAACACCTACATCAGTACGAATTCCGGTTGCCAACATGTTGATGCGGTTGATAATAGGTTGTGTCCAACCATTTACCACACCGGGAATTTGTAACTTGGTGTCCAGCTCCTGAATAAGCTTTTCTTTGCTGAGGCCTTCTCGCCATTGATTCTTTGGTTTCAGCATGATAATCGTTTCGATCATGCTAATGGGTGCATTATCGGTAGCTGTACTTGCTCTACCCGCTTTACCCAACACTTTTTCGACCTCCGGCACACTTTTAATGATTTTATCTTGTACCTGTAAAATACGTTTTGCTTCGCTGTTGCTAACGTCGGGAAGCGTCACAGGCATAAATAGTATGCTTTGCTCATCGAGCGGGGGCATAAATTCAGTACCCACCTTTTTTAAGAGTGGTATTGTAATCAACAAAGCAATAATGTTAATTGCGATAGTTGTTTTTCGCCACTTTAATACCCCTTTAATGATAGGTTCGTAGATTCGTTCGAGAAACCGATTTATCGGATTGGCATGGTCTGGTTTAAACTTGCCTTTCATAAAGAAAGAGATTAATACAGGAGCTAGCGTAATTACTAAGAGGGCATCAACCAGCATGATGAATGTTTTCGTAAAAGCAAGCGGATGGAAAAGTTTGCCCTCTTGTCCTGTAAGCATAAACACAGGGAGAAAAGATGCGATGATAATAATGGTGGCAAAGAATACTCCCCGACTTACCTGTTTACTACTTTTACCGATGATTTCAAGTCGTTCTTCTTCTGAAATCCAACTTGGAGTACGTTTAAATATTTTTTTTAACCAGTTCATTTTATACTCCTTTTATATTTTTTTGTTTCTCACTGTATCTTTCAGCAAGGTGCTTATAGGCATTTTCACTCATAATGATACCATTATCTACGATAACGCCGATTGCTAATGCGATGCCTGTTAACGACATGATATTAGAAGATATATCAAAAGCATTTAAGAGAATAAAGCTAATAGCGATGGTAATAGGAATTTGAATAATGATGCTGAGTGCGCTTCTCCAATGGAACAGAAAGACTATAACCACCAATGAAACAACAATCATTTCTTCTATTAAGGTGTGTTTAATCGATTCAATAGATTCTTTGATTAGTTCGCCTCGATCATATACAATGTCAAATTTTACACCTTCCGGAAGTCCTTTGGCCACTTCCTTCATTTTTTCTTTAACTTTTTCAGTGACTTCGGCTGCATTTTCCCCATAACGCATTACAACGATACCTCCAACACGTTCACCTTCGCCATCCTGATCGAATATTCCTAATCGCGATTCTCCTGTCATCTGAACCGTGCCAATATCTGATACACGGATGGGATTTCCCTGCTGATTACCGATAGGGATACTTTCTATATCTTCTATCGATTGTAAATAACCGCTTGTTTTAATGATATACCCAACGTCACTCATTTCGAACTTACGCCCACCACTTTCGTTATTATTTGCTCGTATTGCATTGATTACATTGGCTGCCGAAAGTTTATAGTATAATAACTTATTTGGGTTTATGGTAACTTGATACTGTTTTTGGAAACCACCAAAGGAAGCTATTTCGCTTACGCCCGAAACATTCTGCAAGGCGAACTTAACATACCAGTCCTGAATGGCTCTCTGTTCACCCAAATCTATATTTGGGGCATCTAATGTGTACCATAACACATGGCCGACTCCTGTTCCATCCGGGCCTAATGTGGGGGTGACACCTTGCGGAAGGGTGTTACCTACCGTGCTTAAACGCTCCAATACGCGTTCTCGGGCCCAATAAATATCTATATCGTCTTCAAAAATGACATAAATAAAACTCATACCGAACATGGAGCTGCCGCGAACATATTTTATGTTAGGCATACCTTGTAAATTGGTAACCATAGGATAAGTAATTTGATCTTCGATAAGTTGCGGAGACCTTCCCATCCACTCTGTGAAAACAATTACCTGATTTTCGGAAAGGTCAGGAATCGCATCGATGGGATTTTTTTTTACTGAGAAAACACCCCAGATAAATAGCGCTAAACTTAATGCGAGAACAATAAATCGGTTACGTAACGACCAATCAATGATACCGTGAACCATGGATGTACTTATTAATGTATTTGTTTTGACCTTATTTGTTATGGAACCCTTTTCGAATTATTATTTAAGTAACAGGAGTTTTGTGTTAGTTCTGATCTTTAGCTGCCTAAAACTTAAACGTGTAAAAAGGGCTGCTGCGCAGATGTTTCAATACGCATTTCTACTCTATTATATTGGAGTAGTACTAAAAGGGAGGAATTAAATGAGGTAGGTACAGTTTAGAATATAAATGGAGCTATATTCTTTGCTCGGTGGCGCATTACTATTAGGAAATTCTGCTGTTATATTTACTATTGCAGGAATACTTTGGCCGGAGTATGATGTTGGTAATATAATTGAAGAAAATTCTTGTAACTGCTTGAATGCAAATTCGGAAGCTTGATGACTTTTTTCTAACTTGACTTGTTTCTGTTCTTCTTTACAGCAATTTTTTTTTGAAGCATGTTTGGTTTTGGACATGCCACAAATACCACATTTGCTCATATCTTTTTGCCAAAGGGTGGTTCCCACGTATCGATCCATACAGTAATGGCTATATGTGCTAAACCCAGTTGCTATACCGAGGTACAAAAAGATCAATATGAAAGCAAATAATTTCTTCACTAATACAAAGCTAAGAAAAAAAATGTGGAATGTTTTATATTATAACAAGAAGGGTTTATATAATTTTGGTTGTGAGTTGCCAGTTGTGAGTTGTGAGACACACAGTTATCAGCTGTCAGTTACAAGTATAAAGCATTCGAATTCTACGCTTTAAGCTCTATGCTTTCTACTTTTGGCTAAAATTCATTATTCATCACTTATCATTCATAGTTCGTCACTCGTAGTTCATCATTCATCTAAGGCTTGTTTTTAAAAATTTTAATAATATCGTCCGAAACGGTTAACTGTCTACTCGAATCCTTACCTGTGATAAAGGCAGCAAGTTCGTCGATGCTTGGGTAATCGTTTTGTCCTACAAATAGACGGGCATCATCTATTAATATACCATGAATAAATTCGGCATTTAAAATAGATTCAAGTTCTTCGAAAATAGGGGTCGATTTATTTCCTTTTGCGGTTATGCCCGCAGAGTAATGTCCATCAAGCCAAAAGAGTGCTGGTTCTGTTATCTTCGGCATAAGGGTTCTTAAAACAGCACCGCTGTCACCGTGAATTATTTTTACGTTTGCATAAGGCTTAAAGCGTTTAACCGCATTTTTATAAAGATCTTCTCCAAGCTCTATAGAATATACTTCCCTAAAATGGTTTCTCTGGGCTTCAACCATATCACCGAGATAAGTTCCTGTTTCTATCAAGAGGTTGAACTGGTATTCTTCTTTATACTTGCGGATGTTATTTTGCTTAATAATATGCAGTGCAGGTAAATCAGTACCAAAGCTGATGTATTCAACGAATTGATCGTAGTTGACTTTATTCTCTTTGAATTGCTGGAATAATATCTTTTCTTTTTTCTTTTTTCGAAAAGACTGTATAAGGGTTTTGATCATCCTTTGTGGTTTATATACTGATTACATTCAACGGCGAGCGCGTATATGCCCTATAAATAAACGAAATAAAGCTTAAAAACTTATCTCAAAATATATTAGTTGTGCGTCATCAGTTAGCTAACCTTCATCGTTCATGACATATCTCGCCATTAGACTTTCCGCTTGATAAAAACAAGCAAACTATTCTTATATTTATGCCATCATAAATCTTATTACATGAAACCATCATGATTTGCCGATCACACAGTGAGATGAATAAATCATGATAGCTTCATCGCCTTAAAAAACAAATTATATACGGATGAAAATATTTAGATTTTTACTTATTTTTTTTCTTTTTTCGATTGCTTTTGGTGCTTTTGCCCGACAAAATGGGATTCACTTTATATTCGAGCACATTATACTAAGATTGAACGCTATATTCCCATGCGAGATGGTGTGAAGCTTTTTACGTCCATTTATATTCCAAAGGATCAATCACAAAAATACCCGTTTTTGATTAATCGTACGCCTTATACGGTCGCGCCTTATGGCGAAACTAACTATAAAGCAACATTAGGCCCTGATCCGCTATTTATAAAGGAAGGTTATATATTTGTTTATCAAGATGTGAGAGGAAAGTGGATGAGCGAAGGCACTTATGAGGATATAAGACCACATATAAATAAGAAAAAAGGTAAACAACAAATTGACGAAAGTAGTGATACATATGATACCATAGATTGGCTGCTGAAAAATATAGGCAATAATAATGGTACAGCCGGAATTTATGGTATATCTTATCCAGGCTTTTATTCTACTGCTGCTTTACCGGGTGCTCATCCAGCTTTAAAGGCCGCCTCACCGCAAGCTCCTGTAACAGATTGGTTCAGGGGGGACGACTTTCACCATAATGGGGCCTTCTTCCTTACTGACGCATTCAGTTTTTATAGTAGCTTTGGTGTCCCTAGACCAAAACCGGTAACGCCCGATCAGGCTACAAACAAGGTGCCATTCACCATGAACGACAATTATGGCTTTTTTATGAAAATAGGTGCTTTAAAGCATGTGAAGGAACGTTATTTCGGCGATAGCATTAAATTCTGGAATGATTTGACAAGCCACGGCACATTAGATACTTTCTGGCGTGCAAGAGAGATCGCACCTCATTTAACGGATATAAAACCAGCAGTAATGGTAGTTGGTGGATTTTTTGATGCAGAAGATACATACGGTGCTTTACATACCTATAAAGCAATTGAAAATCAAAATCAAAAAGCTAATAACCGTTTAGTAATGGGGCCTTGGTTTCATGGGGGATGGGTTAGAAGCAATGGTAGCTTCTTTGGTGATATTCCATTTGGACAAGAAACGAGTACCTGGTACCAAAAAAATATCGAGTTGCCCTTTTTTAACTATTATCTGAAAGGCAAAGGTAAATTTGATTCCGCAGAAGCCACTATTTTTATTACCGGAAGTAATGAGTGGAAAAATTTTGATACTTGGCCTCCAAAGGAAGCAAGTACTAAACAATTGTATCTGCAGGCAAATGGTAAGCTAAGCTTTGAAAAGCCTGTGGGAAGCAATAGTTTCGATGAATACATCAGTGACCCGAATGCGCCTGTCCCTTACCAACAAGGAGTGAATCAATCGAGAAGCAGAGAATATATGATTGACGATCAGCGTTTCGCCTCGAAAAGACCAGACGTAATGGTTTATCAAAGTGATGTATTAACAGAAGATATTACGTTAACAGGTCCTTTATTGGCAAAACTTAAAGTGTCTACTACAGGTACCGACGCTGATTATGTGGTGAAGGTGGTGGATGTTTACCCAGATGATGCTCCTAATCCAGTTCCTAATCCAAAAAGCATCGTAATGGGGGGCTATCAAATGCTTGTAAGAGGAGAAGTCTTCCGTGGTAAATTTCGCAATAGCTTCGAAAAGCCAGCACCTTTTGTGCCCAATGAAATTACTGCTGTTAATTACAGTTTGCCAGATATCGCCCATACTTTCAAGAAAGGGCATCGCATCATGATTCAAATCCAAAACTCGTGGTTTCCTCTTGTTGATAGGAATCCACAGAAATTTATAGATATCTATAAGGATGCCGATGATAGTGACTTCCAAAAGGCAACACATCGTATTTATCATGATCAAACAAATGCCTCTTATATTGAAGTAGGAGTGCTTTAAGATAGTAGCCGCCAGCTTTACGTTATCAAAAAGCTGGTGGCTGAATGCTGATTACGGTTCTCTTTATGCGATAATTTGATTAATGAAGTTGGAATTGCCATTTCGTACATCAAATTGCTCACCTAAATTAATCGCTGTCGAATGATAGTATTTATAGAGGTCTCCGATTAAATAGCTATTGCCAGCATTGTATAAGGGGTGTTCAGAAGGTAATTGTAGCGTTATTCGTTCTAACTCATTTTCCAACCTTAAGCCTTCTACCATATATTTGGCAAAGAAAAAAGATCTGTTTCGATCACTTTCTAGATTCCACGGAAGATATCTTTCTACATATTGCCAGGCCAGCGCCTTGTTTGCGTGGAATAAATAAACAATAAGCTGTCCTATTGATCTTATCAAACTGCTTTCATCTTCCCGTTCTGCTAATGCTTCCTCCGCATATTTGAATTGCTGGGCGGCGATTTCTTCTTCTTTATTGATTATTGCGTGATAGGTTAAATTACAATGTGTAACCAAGGGTACATGTGCACAGGTGTATTGCTTAGCTAATAAGGGTTGAGCCTTCTCATAGCCGGCATGAAAGTTGCCTCCGTTAAGTAATGTCATGACTTCAGTGTCCATTTCACATGCTTGACAGTCACTTAAATTATCGCGAGGGATACCATTTACTAATGCAAGGTATTCCTGCGTTTTTTCTATGTCTTTCTGATCCAATGCTTCATGCAAGCGTTTTGTATAATAGGCTCTTAAGCCATAACCGTGTTCTTCTATTCTACGTTTAAAATCAGCCAGGATGTCTTCGGTTTGTTCGAGCGATACATCGGGGTTTGAATATACCTCATCTATAATCCATTTATATTTCCACAATAGTTCTTCCGCATCAAACAAATCAGGATTCTGATCATAAGCGTCTAATAACCAGGTGAACGTAGGGATGAAGTGTTGCCTGTCGGCCAATCCCCATTCAGTGTCAAGTAAACTAATTCTTAAGTCAAATGCCCATTCTACATCATCGTTTTCATCAGCCAGATAAATCGCCTTCAAGTAATATTTAACTTTGTCTTTGGGATGAATGGCTAATTCCTCGGCTTGGTTAAGCAGTTTCTGTATTTCTAAAGTATAACGCATAATAAACAACTATATATTAATAAAATTATCGATTCCCATAATGAGCATGTTGTGAAGCGCTTCATTAAAGAGATTCATTTCTATGTCACTCACGGGGTATTTTCCTAAAAGAAGTGATTGTACATATAGAATATGTAGGATGGAGTTGATAACATATTCATCTTTTATGGTGAAAGCTGCCTGTACAAGTTTATTATTAGCATTGAAACAAAGTTGTGGTTTAGATTCCTTTTTTTGCCCGCTGAAAGCACCTAGTGTTGCTGTTAGCGGATTATTAGAAGAATTTTTTATACTGCTATTTTGGCTTCCATGATTCATAGACGATCCAATATAAATGGCAGGAATATCTGCGGGTTGAAAATGCTTAACACTGCATACGCATTGTAGTTCGCGGAGTGTTTTGTTTGCATGATCTATGAAATGCTGATAATCAGATTCTAAGGAGGCGTCTAGATCCTGAAAGCTCTTTAGTAAATGTGCAGGAGAAATTTCTTCAATTGTTAAAGATGGGTCAATACGTTGTATTTTCTTAAGCAGATCTTCCTCAAAGGTATACGCAGCGTTCACCACTAATAAGCCTTGTGATTCGGCGATGCGCCGTAGCTGTTTAAAATCGTCTATGTTAGGTGTGTAATAAACAGTATGTTGATAAGCTTTTATATTTTTGAAATTCCGCACCCCTTTATTGGTTTCGAAAGGAAGATCGTTTATAAACACACGAAGTAAATCTAAATCTTCAGCTGCAATTGCTTTTAGGTGTAGGTAATGTGTGCTAATGAGTTTATGATAAATGGCGGGGTCTACCAACCCAATAGTTTTGAGGTAATCTTTTATTGATTGAGCAATTTCTTTTTGGCTAGCTTTTAACTGATCATTTATCATCAATGATTCTCGGGAAGCAGTCGCGCTTAAACCGTCTGTATTGATAATGCACCTAATAAAAAAGGCCCAGCGGGGTAGAAGCTTGCAATCATCCTCGCTTAGAAACATACGTTTGAGGTATAATTTATGGGCTTGTTTTCCGCTGAATTGAGTTTTATAAGGTAGTATATAAGCTATTGCCGTTAGTTTTCCACTGTCAGATTGGATTTTAAAAGCATCAATGAAGTTTGTATGAAAAGTATTTTTACCTAGTTCAAGGAGTTCTTCTTTTGAACAATCGTCACTTAGCCATTTTCCAGTATCCTTATTAATGGAGATACGTTCGCGCTCCGTTTGTAACGTGATGGAGATGGGTAATAAATCTCCGTAATAACGAAGATTCTTTTCTAACGCAGACAAAGAGAAAAGATGAACCCATTCCTTTTTTGGCTGCAGTATTACCTTTGTGCCTATTCCTCTATCGTTCTTAACCGTTTCTATCTGGTAAGTTCCATCGGATTTACCTGTCCAGCGTAATGCATTTCCCCCCATAGCGGAACGGGTTTCGAGCACGATCTCGTTACTTACAACAAAACAAGAAAGTAAGCCTATTCCAAATTTTCCGATAAAATCGTTCGTGTCAAACGCCTCTCGTTTAGAGCTTTCACCAATCACTGCGATAAATTTATGAATCTCCTCTTCGGTTAAGCCTATACCATTATCTTCAAATATCGTTTCTTTCGTTTCCTCATTAAGGTAGACCTGTAAATTGCCTTGATGCCCTTCATCGAGCGATCGGATGGCGGTAATAGCATCTACACCATTTTGCAACAACTCACGTACAAAAGTGCTAGGATTACTGTATAAATGCTCAGATAGAAGGGAAATCATTCCCTTCAGGTTAACTTGGAAAATATAAGATTGCTGTGCATTGTCCATTAATATTATCGTCTATTAGTGCCTACAATTTTCATGGCCCGCTCATGGCCTTTTTCTGCTGCCTGTTCAAACCAATAGAGGGCATTATCTTCATTTTCCTCTACACCATCACCCATAAGGTAGCAATTCCCTAATTCATATTGTGCTGCGGCATATTGCAGATCAGCAGCTTTTTGTAGCCATTCTAATCCTTCTTCTTTATTCATGGCAACACCTTGGCCTTTCAATAATAATTTCCCTGCATGATATTGAGAGGGTACATTACCTTGTTGGGCTGCGTTGATATACCATTGAAAGGCCTGATCTGGTTGCTCTTTAGTTCCGTTTCCGTTTAAATAACAATTTCCAAGTCTATACATAGCCCCCACAACATTTCTATTAGCCGCTATCTCGTAATACTTGAAAGCTTCTCCTATGTTATAATCAATACCTATACCATATTCGTAACATACACCCAAACCCTCCGCTATTACATCATGCTCAAGTGCTTTTTGGAAATATGCAAAGGCTTTATCCGCTTCGTTTAGACTGTCATAATCATATAGATAATAATCACCCAATTCAACAAAAGCATAAGGATAACCAGTTACCGTTGCCTTGTTTAACCAAAGAATAGCTTGCTCGGAATTGATCGGAACCCGCTCACCAAGTCCACCGTGCATATAGTAAACACCTATTTTATATTGAGCAAACGGATAGTCTTGCTCAGCGGCTTGCATCATCAGATCAAAGACCTTCTGCGCGTCGAAATTTACACCATAGGCATATTCATAACATAATGCTAATTCCACCAATGCACGAACATATCCCGCATCTGCCGCTCGTTGATAATAATGTAAAGCTAGATCAGGATTCTCTTCCGTACCCAGTGCATAACGGTAACACCTTCCAGTTTCGTATAGACAATTTATTTCATTGAGTTCAGCGCCCTTTTTGAACCACTGAAAGGCGCGTTCTGAGTCTTTTTCCCCGTCATTGTATCCGTTCTGTAAGTATTGGCCATAACAGTACATCGCATATGCGCTGTTTGCTTCAGCCGCTTTTTCGAATAGTTCAAAGGCCTTCTTATAATCGCGTTCTAAGGTACCATCCTCATACATAAAAGCAAGTTCAGTGATAGAGTAGGGGACATTTTGTTCTACACCCTTTTCAAAATATACCTTTGCTTTTTCGATGTTTGTTTCGCCTGCTATTCCATACCGGTATATACGCCCTGCATTACTATAGCCACTAGGATGATCTTTTTCTACTGCTTTTTCATATAAATTTAAGGCTTCTGCGGGGTCTTTCTCGCCACTTGGACCGGATCCTATTTCATACAAATATCCCAATCGTACGTAAGCGTATGGAGAATCTTTTTCAATTGCTGCATGTTGAAATAAATTGAAGGCGATCTCATCATTACGCTCAACAATTCTTCCCTCTACATAAATTTCGCCTTTTTCAATAAGAGCGTCTAAGGATCCTCCTTCCACTGCTTCGTCTAAATAAGCGAAGCCCTTCGTCTTGTCTTCCCATCCTTCCACATAAAGCAATATTAATGCTAACCTATAAGTAGCATAAGCGTTATTATAAAGATACCCTAACGAAAACCAATTTACTGTTTCGGTGTAGGCCTCCCTACTATATGTTTCTGGGAAGGTGTGCACGCCTAAATAATTTATTGCTTCTATCGATCCCAAACTAGCAGCGTCCTTCCATTGACTCAGGGCTTCAGCTTTTTTTGACGGATCCAATGAGAACCTAATAAAACCAGCTCGTGTCATGGCGAATGCGGAATGATCTTTATGGAGCAACTCTTCAAAAACTTTTAATGCTTCTTCTGGTTTACCCAAAGCTTCCAAGTAGCTTCCTTCTAAAAGTGATGCATTCTTCCTTATTTTTTTATCCTCACTGTTTTTAAGCTGGGTGATAACGGTTGGAAGAGAATCCAGATCATTATTGTTTAATTTGATATAGTTTTGATAAAGGGTACTCCATTCGCTATTGTCTTCTTGGAAGAGCTTATTGGCTTTTTGCTGATCTTTTTCGGTTGAAATCCCGTAATAATAAAAATAAGCAGCTACAGCCTTCGCTGCTGAGACATTTGAATCTATAGCAAGTGAAAGGTAGTAGTGTAGTTGCTTATTATCGCGATAAGCTCTTCTATTCTCGTTATATTGAAAAGCTATTTGAGAATAGACCTCAGGATGATGAGGAGCAAGTTTCTCTAAAATTGCAATAATCTTATTCCAATAGAAGTGATAGTCTTGATCGTTTAGTTCGTAGGATACATTAAAGTCAACACCTTCAGCAAATAACTCTTCATATAAGCCAATTATTTCTTCTTTATAAGCTGGCAAACCATCAATGGCAAGTTCAAGCTTTGCTAAGGCCTCAAACCAGTTCTGTTTATTTAAAAGGTTACTACGCGTATGGATTTTGAAATTATTTGGATGTTTATCGACTTTTTTAAGAATGTCTAAATATTGCTGTTCTAAGCTCATATCGTAATAAAAATATTAAAATAATAGGTGATGCGAATATGCTAATTATTAGCGTAAGATGTTTAGATTTATTGTCTTATTGATAGTTCAAACGGCATAAAAATAAGAAAACCCCTGTTTTCAGGGATTAGATCATTAAGGAATGGATTAATAGAATGTAACGTCGACTAAATTCTCCAAACGGTAAAAGGTATCATATCTTAGACCCGATAGTTATTTTAAATACTATTTATTGGTGATATTTTATCGAAAAAACACACATAGTATAAAAAGCATGTAATATGAATTCTTTAACGCGGGCAGTTGGTAGTCCAAAAATTTCTGATGAACGCTTTGTTCGACTTTATAAAGAAGTGTTTCCGGTGGTGGTTAAATATATTAGTAGAAGGCAGGGAACGCTTGAGCAAGCGAAGGATATCTTTCAGGATGCACTAATTATGTACTACGAACAAATTTTGAGCACCGAAAAGCAGATTGAGCAAACGGAGAAGGCTTATATATTTGGGATAGCAAGGCATTTATGGATTCATCAATTTAAATTGGGTGTGAATTATGAGCCCTTAAGTGATAAGATAGAGCTGGCTGAAAATGTAAATGATGAGCGGATTTCCGATAAACAGTTAATGCGGCTTCTGATGAATGCTGGTGAGCGATGTGTAAGCTTATTGAAAACATTTTACTATGATAAGCTTTCGATGACTGAAGTGGCAGAACGATTTGGTTTTCGGAATGAACGTTCTGCAACAGTGCAAAAATTCAAATGCTTAGAAAAGGTACGGGATTTCATTAAAGAGAAAACACTAGGTTATGAGGACTTCGTTGAATAAATTGAAAGTTTGGGAAGAATATTTAGAGCATCAATTGTTGCCCGAAGAAAAATTGCTTTTGGATGCCCATTTGATCATAGATGAGAAGCTCAAAGATGAACTGTACTGTCAGCAGAAGGCCTATCAGCTCGTTAAGGCCTATGGTAGGGAGGACTTAAGGGCACAACTGTTACGAGTAGATCAGGAATTGTTTGCTAATCCGGCGCACAAAAACTTTGTAGATAAGATAAAAGGCTTTTTTAGGAAATAACTGATTAGAATCAACATATAAAGTACCGGCAATTAACATAAAACGATCAGGTACTGTTATAAATAAAATCAAAAAAATGAATGAATTTAGAAAATTTGCTGTATCCCATTACGGGATAAGTGGGAATACCTTTGATGCATATGCAAGGAAGATGGAGGGAAGAGTGTTCATGTCAATGACACCGTATATCACCGAAGAACGGCAGCTAAATGTCGCTCAAATGGATGTTTTCTCACGATTAATGATTGATAGAATTATATTTTTAGGAGAAGCGGTGGATGATAGGGTGGCCAACATTATTCAGGCACAATTATTATTCTTACAATCTGTAGACAATCAAAAAGATATTCAATTGTACATCAATTGTCCCGGAGGGTCTGTATATGCGGGATTAGGTATTTACGATACTATGCAATATATTAATCCTGATGTTGCAACAATTTGTACGGGTATTGCTTTATCTTTTGGAGCTGTCCTTTTATGTACAGGCGCCGATAAAAAAAGGGCTGCGTTAAAACATGCCAGGGTTATGATTCATCAGCCATCGGGTGGTATGCAGGGTACTGCAGCAGATTTGGAAATCAATGCACGGGAAATATTAAAATTACAGAAAGAGTTATATCAGATCATTGCCGATCATAGCGGGCAAACATACGATTGGGTACATACGGCATCAAATCGAGATTATTGGATGACAGCCGAAGAAGCGAAAGGCTATGGTATGATCGATGAAATATTGGTAAGAGACAAAGGTCTATAAATAGCTGAACTTAAGTTAGGAATTCAATAAAAAACCCAATGGTTAAAAAAACCATTGGGAATCTCAGTTTAATATAATTGTGGTTTTATTACTATTGAACCCGCCCACTTTGACGGTCTTTTTTTCTGCCGATAACGTATCCGCCACCACCGCCGATAGCGGCGCCGATAGCCGCTCCTCTTAAGCGTTTATCTTTGTCAATCAAGGCACCTACAACCGCACCTGCTCCAGCACCAATTGCGGTACCTTTAGCTGCATCACTCCAACCTTTTTTCTCCGGCGCAGTAGCCACCGGTTGCGCGTCCGATTCGTTTGCTTCATAATACTGACCACCTTGGTCGGCGTCCTGGTAACTAGCGTTTGGAGCACTGGCATTCGCTTGCTGACGTTCCTGCTCTGCTAATCTTTCCTGCTCTAGCCTTTCTTTTTCTGCAACTTCCGCTTTTTTGAAACTATCCAACGTTAAACTATCTTTTACCTGTTTTAGCGCCGCTTCCTTCGCTAAAGCTTCTTCTTTTGCCTTATTATTATTGCATGCTGTAAAGCTAATTCCCGCTATTAAGCATATTGCTAATATTTTGTTCATGACTTTTATCCTTTTTATATGTTCTCTAAAAAAACAACATAATGATTCCCATTAAGAAAAAACTGTGCCAAACTTTTAGAAGTTCAACTGATAATTGATAATTATCAATAAATCAGTGCGGTAGTTCTTGCTGTGATCGATTGGTTTAGATAGCATTACATGCATTTATGTTGTGATTATTAGGCATAAAAGATAATATTCTTGTTTTTTTAAGTATATTTTTTGAATTTTATCATCATTTTTAAAAAAGAAAAATTTTGACAGTAACGGCATTTAAAGACTCTTTGAAACAAGATATACTTCCAGAAGGATTATCTGTTCAGCTACAAGCACTATGGTACGACGCGAAGGGTGATTGGCACCTTGCCCACAGTCTAATTGATCAGTTGGAAGATAAAGCATCTGCTCATGTGCATGCTTATCTACATCGTAAAGAAGGAGATTTATGGAATGCAAACTATTGGTATAATCGCGCTAAGCAAGTGATGCCTGTGACATCACTTGAAGAAGAATGGGAAAATTTACTCGAATTATTGAGCGAATAAGGTTATTTAATTGCGCCAAATGAAGCGAAACATAAGTTTTTGTGTAATAATTCTATATGTTTAAATCCCACCTTCTCTAATAATTTCATTTGATAATTAAGCGATCGAGGCGAATCTTCTTTTTCAATATAATCAAAAACGCTATCTCTATATTGTACATTCTTTAAGCTTGTTAAGTAATTACCGTAACGCTCATTATAAATTAATTGTTGAAGTGCGGTGTTTTCTTGGACAACAAGATCCGAAATCCATAAGCTACCGCCCGGCTTTAATGCGCGATATAATTTAAAGAAAACTTCTTCCCAATCTTGGTCATCCCTTAAATGATGTAAGACAGCCGATGCCATAATGGTGCAGTAAAAATTTTCTTCTAAAGGCGCGGTACGGATATCTTCGTGAATGAGTGTTACCTTACCATTATTTACTTTTTTAATCCGTTCCTTTGCTCGTTCAAGCATTGGTAGGCTTAGATCCACCAAGGTACACGCCAAAGGTGCTTTCTTTGATAAGAGCTTTAATGTGTAATTTCCCGCCCCGCATCCTACATCTAAGACGGTTTTTAGATTTGGTGATAAAGCCACAATACTATCAATAATAAGGTCCATGTTCAATGTAGCATCGATAGTTGTTTGCTGACCGGTATCCAAGTTTGAAAAACGTTCGACATCGTGGTCAAACCTTTCCTTTATCTCTTGTACAGTAGATTTGTTTGAAAATTGATTTGTCATGCTTTTTTAATCTGTTATGACAAAGCTATCTTTATATTTTATACTTTAAAAATACTATTTTATGCAATTATTAATACTTTTGAGGTATTATGGAATTAAGGCACCTTCTCTATTTTAAAGCTGTTGCAGAACTTCTGCACTTTAGTAAAGCCGCGACTCAGTTACATATTTCTCAGCCTCCTTTAACCAGGCAGATCAAGGAGCTTGAAAAAGAGCTAGGGGTCTTGTTATTTCACAGAAATAATAAACGTGTAGAGCTGACTGAAGCAGGAGCCTATTTCTTGCAGGAATGTAAAACATTAATCGGTCAGCTAGAACGAAGCAAACGATTGGCAAAGCAAATTCATGAGTCGGTAGCCGGAGAGTTTAAAATTGGATATATTAGCTCTACGTCGCAGGTAGCAATTGCGAATGTTCTAAAAATTCTTAAAAAACAATATCCATTGTTAAAAACACGATTATATGAGGTTTCAACGTCTAAGCAGATAAAGGCTTTGGAGGAAGGGAAGCTAGACGTAGGTATTATGCGGGCTCCTATACAATCCGTTCAATTACATATTGAATCGCTTAAATCAGATAAGTTTGCATTGGTCTGTCCGATTAACATGTCATATGAGCTAAGTGCCGATTGGCTAAAAGAGCAAACGTTTATTTCTTACAATAGCAATGATGCACCAGACTACCATAACAAATTGCTCGAGTGTTGTAATCGTTTAGGGTTTTATCCCGAAATAATGCATGAATGCAATAATATGCACTCTATTTTATGTATGGTTGAAAATGAATTAGGTATTGCTTTGGTCCCGGTATCGGTAAAAGATCAATATCCTTATTTGAAATTAGTTTTTACGGAATTACATAATATTCAGGTGAGTACGGAAATTGTGTTAGCGCATCATCTGCACACTACACACCCGGCATTAAAGTATTTCAAACAGATCTATAATAATTTTGAGTGCTGATGTTAGATGGAATCTTTCAATGCTCACTCAGCCAACTGATAGTCGATGACATCGAACTTCATAATAAAATCAAATTTGGACAGATAGGCTATTAACAGGCTACTAACTCCTAACCGAACCATGGATAAGTCTAAGATAAGCCTTGGAGAAATCATGGATACTACCTGTAAAAGTTTGCGATTTGTGCAGGTGTTAGTCGGAAGTGAGTAAGCTTATGGTTTTCTTTTAACCGCTTAAAATCCAATTTATTCGTGCTCCCTTGAACGCTTTAAATTTGTTTTATAGCGGAAATTATATATGTTTACGGCAGATATGAACCGTTGTTTGGGGATCGGGGATAGGAAAATCTGTTAAATCCTAATTCCCAGTAGCTAATATATAATTGAAATGGAAAGAAGAAATTTTATCAAAAGTACAATGGCCCTTGGTGCTGGCTATTATTTAAGCAATAATCTGGCATTTGCGCAGTCTGAAAATTTTCCGGAAGTAAGAGTGGCGGAAAATATGCGCAATTTTACAAGTACAGCAGTAGAGAAAGTAATCAAAACTTTTCAAAGCAAAGTAAAAAACAAGGAACTTGCCTGGCTTTTTGGTAATTGCTTTCCTAACACATTGGATACTACTGTGTTTTTTCAATCTACAGATGGAGTACCCGATACTTATGTGATTACGGGCGACATCGATGCCATGTGGTTAAGAGACAGCAGTGCGCAAGTTTGGCCGTACTTGGCCTTGGTAAAAGATGATAAACACTTGGCAGATCTTATAGCGGGTGTTATCAATAGACAAGTAGACTATATTTTAAAAGATCCTTACGCGAATGCATTTTATGATGATCCTGAGAAAGTAGGTGAGTGGGCGAAAGATAAAACGAATATGCGTCCGGGTGTACATGAAAGAAAATGGGAAATTGATTCTTTATGTTATCCTATCCGTTTAGCCTATCATTATTGGAAGACAACAAAAGACACCACACCGTTTAATGCAGTTTGGACAGAAGCTATTAAGAGCATTTTACAAACATTTAAGGAACAGCAAAGAAAAGATGGAACAAGTCCTTACCACTTTGAACGGGTAACGGGAAGGGCCACCGACACCTTACCGATGGATGGTTATGGTTATCCGGTGAATCCGGTGGGACTAATTTGTTCCTCTTTCCGTCCAAGTGACGATGCAACCGTTTTGTCCTTTTTAATCCCATCTAACTTTTTTGCAGTAGTTTCGTTAAGGCAGGCGGCCGAAATGTTAAAGACAATCCACAACGATAATATCCTTGCGAAGGAATTAACAACATTAGCACAGGAAGTGGAAGATGCTCTTAATAAATATGCAACCACCAACCATCCTAAATACGGTGAAATTTTTGTGTTTGAGACAGATGGTTATGGAGGACATTTACTAATGGACGACTCTAATATTCCGAGCTTATTATCTTTACCTTACCTTGGTGCCGTAAAAGCGGATGATCCTCGCTATATTAATACACGTAAATTTATACTTTCGGCAGATAATCCATTCTTCTACAAAGGAACAGCGGGAGAGGGAGTAGGCGGACCACATATTGGTAAAGACATGATCTGGCCAATGAGTATTGTTATGCGTGCGCTAACCAGCTCAGATGACAAAGAGATAAAAATGTGTATACAAACACTTCAAAAGTGTCACGGGGGAACAGGTTTTATGCACGAATCTTATCATAAGGATGATCCTACTAAATTTACCCGTTCTTGGTTTGCATGGACAAACACTTTGTTTGGTGAATTGCTTTGGGAGACCTATCAACGGAAAAAAAGTTTGTTGAGCTAAGCTTCTGATTCTTTTTTAACAGGTTACTAAATTGTTTTAGTTGGAAGCATCCAGCTAAAACAATTTTAGAAATAACAATATAGAAAACCATTTTTTAGCAAAAAGCTAACTTTAAAAACGAACACTAATGTTTAATTTTGATGATAAAAATGAATGGGTGGATCTGGGAGCGGGGGTTTCTAGAAAAATCATGTCTTATAACGATGAAATGATGGTCGTGCGGGTACGGTTTGAAGAAGGTTCTATTGGGGCTGTTCATCAACATGTTCATACACAATCGACTTTTGTTGTACAGGGTAAATTTGAATTTTCCATCGGAGAAGAGAAGCGCATAATCGCCTCGGGCGACACTTGTTTAATGCCTTCGAACGTATTGCATGGCTGTTTGTGTTTAGAAAAAGGGGAATTGTTAGATGTTTTTACTCCCATGAGGGAAGACTTTCTTTAGACAGATTCATTCTTAATCATCTTTTATAATTTAGAACGTTTTGATACCATTTATAATGCCTCTATGTGTTTGCGAACCTTCGCCGAGAGCTATTAGACAATAATTGATGCCAATACTTTTATATATCCCCAAAACCAATTATCTCTCCCATCCGAAATTAAGTACTACATCCACCCGAATCCCTATATCCTTTAATCTTTCTCTTTGATCATAATGTAATAGGTGTCATATTTTCACAAAATATCACACAATCGATTGCGCAATTTGCGCAATCGATTGTGTTTCACAAGACTTTGATTTTACGTTATAAGTCACATATAATTGCACAAAATGATGATAAAATCGTTTT
>DATMSZ010000189.1:0-6680 GCA_035565175.1 Pseudosphingobacterium sp. | reverse complement strand
CCTGTAATAACAACCACCTTGCCTTTAATGTTATTTTCCATAAGACAAAGGTAAGTAAGGAAGGTCTACCAAAACGTAGCCTAAACCGCCAAAAGTGTAGCCACAAATACTGATAGACAGTGCATTTCGCTAGGTCTCTATACCACCACTGAAGTTTGCGATTCTCGCCACGCGCTTAAGTTACTACCAAGGGCAGTTTGCCGGTGCTGGAAAATATTCCTCACTGAAGAACTTCCCTGTTGGTCCGTCTTGATCTATCAAAGCATACTTTATAATACGTTTTGCCGCTTCATCAGGAGTGCTGGTTCCTTGATGTCCGGTAAAATCAGTTTGCGTATATCCCGGACAAACGGCGTTCACCTTGAAGGGTGTATCCAGCAGTTCGAAAGCAAGGTTCACCGTATACATATTGAGGGCCGACTTGGATGATTGGTACACAACATATCGCTTAGGGTAATCCTTGTTGTAGATATCCGCTGCCAGCGAAAGAGATGCCATACTGGTGCTCACATTTACGATACGGGGCTCCTTTGATGCTTTTAGCAAATCGATAAATGCTTGGGTAACCCTCACCACACCAAATACGTTGGTATCATAAACTGCCTGATACAGATCAGTTGTTGATTCAAGTGCAGATTGTTGAAATCCCCCGGCAATGCCCGCGTTATTGATCAACACATCCAATACCTGCGTTTTCCCGCCAATTACAATTCGGGCTGCATCAACGGATTCCTGACTGGTTACATCGAGTTGTAAAGCTTCAATATTGTTGATGCCTTCCGTTTTAAGTTTTTCCACTGCTAGCTTACCGTTTTCCAGATCACGGCTGCCCAGGTAAACAAAGAATCCATGTTGGGCGAGTTGTTTTACGATTTCAAAGCCGATTCCTTTGTTGGCCCCTGTTACTAATGCTAATTTCATGCTGATTACATTTTAATTAATGAAGTAAAGGTAGCTAGTATGAAAACAGGCAATTAGGACAAATCTTCCTAATTATGGGACAAATCATTTAGCTCTGCCAGGTAACGGCTTACACTCTTTCCTGTGCTCTTTTTGAAGAGGCGGGAAAAGTAACCGGGATCATTAAAGCCGAGCTCATAGGCCAGCTCCTTAACCGAAATTGTTGAGTATTGCAGTTTTCGCTGAGCCTCCAGTATAAGCCGATTGGTTACCCACTCTTTAGGAGAAACACCGGCAAATTCCTTTACAATGCTATAAAGGCTGCCGGAGGTTAATGCCAACTTTTCCGCAATGCGCTGCACATCATGATTTTCGGTCAGGTTGGTCTCCACGGCAAGTTTAAAAGCAATATATTTTGACAACTTTGAGTTAAAAACAAACTGCCGGGTATCATACTGCTCAAAGTACGCGGTATTAAATTCGGTTAGCAAGGTATGCATATGTGCTAAAATAACTTCGGCCTTCTTTTGTTTTCCGGGAGCATGCAACAGTTGAAACAAAGCGGAGAGGAGATTTTTTACCCGTTGCTGCGAAACCGCATCAAACGATATGGAATTAGCATTGAATGGATTGAGGAGAAATGAATAGGAACCGGGCAGCAGCGTCAATAGGCTCTCATCAAAAGAAAGTGCGTACTGCCGCATATTTACATCATAAGGCAGCTTGGTAAAAATCTGGTTGGGTAATCCAAAAGCGAGTTCGCCATCATTAATAGTAAACTCTTCTAAATCCGTCTTAAATGTTGCCGAACCCTTTTCCAAATACTGGAAATAATAAAACGAAAGTCGATGCGGGTTACGCAATATACGCATAACATCTTCAGGCAAAGGGATCGCACAGTTTTCATTTAGGGCGATCGATAATTTATCGTGATGCCTGATCTTGTCGAGTAATCCTGTTGTTTCTTCCACCGATGATGATTTATTTAAATAACACAAAGATAATAATAAAGAACTAGGCCAGTGGTTAAGTCTAAACCAAGTTTACTCTAGCACAATCCGCTTTGTTTGAATTTCGATAGTATCCGTTTGATTCGCGCAAACGGCGGCTCTTTTACTGCTATATCTTTGTTGTATGAATACAATCGATATGGAAAATAAGAAAGTATGGTTTATTACAGGTGCATCCAAAGGCCTGGGATTAGCTTTAGCTAAACAATTATTGCAGGCTGGCCACAAAGTAGCGGCCACGTCTCGCAATAGTGAAAGCCTGATCGAAGCAGTAAATTTTAAAGGTGACACCTTTCTGCCCTTAAGGGTAGAACTGGGTGACGATGAACATGTAGCCGCTGCCATCGCGCAGACCCACCAGACATTTGGTAGGATAGACGTGGTAGTGAATAATGCAGGTTATGGGATAGGCGGTAGCATAGAAGAACTGAGCGACAAAGAGACCCGTGACAGTTTTGACGTCAATGTATTCGGAACAATCAATGTTATTCGTCATGTGCTGCCTATTCTGCGCGGGCAAGAGTCGGGTCATATCATCAATATCTCTTCCATTGCCGGCATCGCTCCGGCCACTGGCTGGTCGGTTTACGGCGCGGTAAAACATGCGGTGATCGGCTTAAGCGAAGTGCTGGCCGATGATGTGAAAGATTTAGGCATTAACGTAACAGTCATTGCTCCCGGTGCATTCCGTACTAACTTCCTGAATGCTGATTCACTCATGCTATCAGAAAAGAAAATCGATGCCTATGCCGGCATCCGAGCTTCGCATGAGCGGTATGCCAAAATGAACGGTAATCAGGCAGGCGACCCGGAAAAGGCCGCGAAGGTGATGATCGAGCTCACCGAAATGCCAGAACCACCCGTGTACCTGCTTTTGGGTAGCGATGCCTATGCGCGTGCATTTAGTAAACTCGATCTGCTGGCCTCCAGCTATAAGCAGTGGGAAGCATTAACAAAATCGACTGATTATTAATCTAGCGAGGTAACAGGCTAAAACCATTGCATAAGCTTTATGCAGCGATTTTAGCCTGCTAGTGACTATGCAAACGATGGTCGTGCTATTCAACAGTTTAATTACTCAACAACTCAATTGTAAAAGATTTCGATTTTTTGTAACTTCGTACTATGAAAGTACAATATTTGAGTAATGATAAAGGGGAAAAAACAGCCGTTTTAATTCCGATGAAAGAATGGAGTGCACTTGAAAAAGAACATGAAACTTTAAGGCGGAAGTTAGAGAAGGCTGAACTCAGCCTTAGGTTTAAGAAAGTCTTAAAAGATGTCGCGCTCTATAAACAAGGCAAATTAAAGACAAAACCAATAAAGGATTTGTTTGATGAGCTTTAATATCGAATATAGTCATCACTTCAAAAAGTCAGCAAAAACCCTATCTAAGAAATATCCTTCATTTAAAAATGACCTCTATAAACTGATAGATGATTTGGCTGAAAATCCCATATTGGGAACGTCATTAGGCAACAATCTCTTTAAAGTAAGAATGTCTATTCAAAACAAAGGGCGTGGAAAATCGGGAGGAGCAAGAGTCATTACCTGTGTGCTCTATAAAGATGAAAAGATACTTCTGGCTGATATATACGACAAAGGCGACTATTCAACTGTTGACGAGAAACAGATTATAAAAATTTTGACAAGCGAAGGGTTCAACCTTTAAGCTCTCACTAATAACTCAACCTTTTTCGACACCTTCTTTTTCATCACTCCTCATTTAATTTAATCACAATTTTACCAAAGGGACCACGATCCAGATGATCAAGAGCTGCGGGCAAATCACTAAGCGAATACTGCGTGTCAATGATAGGTTTCATTTTCGTCTGATCGATTGCGCGGATAAACCTTTCCAAAGCAAGTCGATGCCCCGTACCGATACCCTGGATTTTTACATCCTTAAACAATAGCGGCATAACCGGTGAGGAAATCTCAAAACCTTCCAATGCACCAATCAGGGAAATCGTCCCACCAACAGCTACTGCCGCCGCTGCTTTACCGAAATGCGAACCACCAACCAATTCAAGAATGTGATCCGCTCCACGATTTTTGGTGATTCGATATACTCCCTCAGCCAACTCTTCTTCATGGCGATTAATCACATGATCCGCTCCTACCTTCTTTGATCGCTCAAGCTTATCGGCAGTTCCTGAAACAATGACTTCCGCTCCGTGCATTTTGGCAATTTGAACACCAAACAAAGCGACACCACCCGTGCCCTCGATTAATACCGTTTGGCCCGAATGTAAGTCACCACGTTCAACTAGGGCAAACCAAGCTGTCAGTCCAGAACAGGGTAAAGTACAGGCTTCTATAGCAGGCAATGTTTTAGGCGCATGCACAAACCATTCTTCTGAAAATACAACATATTCTGCCAACACGCCCGGATAAAAGCCACCCAGTGTTTTGTAAGCTAAGGCTTTGGCATCTCCGGGGCGAGCACCATCTATCCAATCGGGCGTAAATGTCGATATTACTTTGTCGTTAATATTGAATCGGGTAACCTTATCGCCAAGCGCAACCACAGTGCCCGCGAGGTCTGAACCCGGCGTGAAGGGAAAATGGAGCGGTAATCCACGACCTGTTTCAATAACCATCTTATCACGATAATTAAGGGCAACTGCTGATACTTTTACTAAAACTTCACCGCTTTTAGGTTGCGGAATCAGTACTTCTCGCAATTTCAAGTGTTCCCGTCCGATATCATCCAACTGCCAACTTTGCATTTTATTATTTGCCATTTTCAAATTTTAATGATTCGGAAACAAAGTTATCTAGCTCGGAAAAGATGCACAATAACTGATAAATTTATCAGGTACTTACGCTGTTATAATATTTCCTAATTTTGTGCGATGGCAAATTACGAACGAAAAATCCCTATACTAGATTGTGGGCACGAGTACACCCGAAGAGTTCTTCACGGTAAATGGAAAATCCGAATCTTACTCTATATAGCGGAGGGAATTAACCGACCAAGTGAATTGGAACGCCATATTCCGCAGGCTACCAGAAGGGTGCTTGACGCTCAATTGGCGGAACTCTTAAAGCACGAGGTCATCGATAGAACGGTGTTTGAGGAATCTGTGAAGCATGTGGAATACTACCTTACGGACCTAGGAAAATCTTTAATGCCGGTAATTGCCATGATGGGTAAATGGGGGTATCAACATATTGATAAGCTACGAAAAGCCATCAATAGTAAATAGTGTCGGTATCAAGTTTGGACGGCGTTTGATAGTGGTAAACAGATCCTGATAGATTACAAAGTCTATGCAAATTCAAAATTCAACTTATGTAAATTCAAAATTCAACTTATGTAAATTTAAAATTTATATCTATATTTGATAAAAAAATATCGGAATGCCGTCATTTATAGATCGTTCTATTGCAAGTGTTATTTTGGCACAGAAAGAGAAATTTCCCATACTGGCCGTTACTGGGCCTAGACAATCCGGTAAAACCACCTTATTAAAACATCTATTTCATGACTACCGGTATATCACGCTTGAAAATCCGGACATACGATCCTTTGCCAGTGAGGATCCAAATGGTTTTCTAAGCCAATATGATGGAAAAGTTATCTTAGATGAGGTACAACGAACACCTGAGCTTTTTTCTTATATTCAAACAAAGGTTGATGAATCCGGTAAGATGGGAGAATTTATCTTATCCGGATCCCAAAACTTTCATTTAATAAACAATATTACCCAAACTTTATCCGGAAGAGTGGCTCTCTTCAAATTATTGCCTTTCGATATGCAGGAAATGCGCAATGCCCAGTTATTAGACAAAGCTTATTCCGCTGCCTGTTTCTATGGTTTTTATCCCGCTATATTCGACCGCAAAATCGATCCAAGCATATTTTACGCCAATTACATACAAACCTATGTTGAAAAGGATGTAACTACCTTAATCAATATTCGTGATCTAAAAACCTTTCGTACGTTTTTAGGGCTTTGTGCCAGCCGAGCCGGTCAGTTACTCAATGTCAGCGCGTTAGCCAATGCTTGCGATATCAGCCAACCAACAGCTAAAGCCTGGTTATCCATTTTGGAAAGCAGTTATATTGTCTTTCTATTAAATCCTTATCATGAAAATTTCAATAAACGATTGATCAAGAGCCCTAAATTATACTTTTACGACAGCGGTCTGCTATGCCATTTACTGGGTATTCGCAATCAGGAAGAAGTACAGGAAAACCGTCTGAAAGGAAATATTTTCGAAAATATGGTTATTGCTGAATTCATTAAGCATAATGCACATCGTTATCTACACCAGGAAGCCTTTTTTTGGCAAGATAGCAATCAGCATGAGGTTGACTTTCTCTTAAAAAAAGCCAATGGTTTTGACATTTTCGAAGTAAAAGCCACACAAACCATTATGCCTAAACTTTTCACCAATATGGATTATTTTGGTGAACTAGCAGGGACACAACAGGTAAATAAAACATTGATTTATGGTGGTGACGAAAATCAACAGCGAACTAAATATAGCGTAACAAGCTGGAGAGATATGGGTGAGCTAACAACATATTGATAAGCTACGAAAAGCAATCAACAGTAAATAACCACTCCTCTACTCAACGATTCAACTTTTTGTTTGAATTTCTTAACTTTGTATTGCTATGAGAACAGTATCTGATTTCAATACCGAGCTAAAGTTAAAAGGATTCAAGGTTTTCCAAATTGAAGACGACAGCAATTCTACCCGGGTGTACAGCCGGAAGGAATTTTATAAAATATGCCTCACTACCGGAAAAAGCAA
>DATMSZ010000188.1:0-26874 GCA_035565175.1 Pseudosphingobacterium sp. | reverse complement strand
GATCAACTGTTTTTGTTTCTCCTGGCTGTAGAAAAACTTTTTGGAAAGCTTTTAATTCTTTAACAGGACGAACGACTGAACAAATAGGATCACTTACATATACTTGTGCAACTTCCGCCCCGTTACGTAAGCCCGTGTTCTTAACTATAAACTTAACATGAATAATATCCTCCCTTCCATAAGTATATCTATCCGTTGTAAGTTTCCCTAATTGGAAGCTGGTGTAGGAAAGGCCATATCCAAATGGGAACAGAGGGGTTATTTTTTTAGTATCAAACCAGCGGTAGCCTACCAGAATATCTTCCTTATAAAATTGGTTAACACTGTCACCAGGATAAGAGATTTCACCATAAAAATGTGCAGCATTATCTTCCAATTTTTTCGGAAAAGAGAATGGCAGCTTACCTGAAGGATTTACCTCACCTGAGATCACATCAGCTAATGCATTTCCAGCCTCAGAGCCTAAATACCATCCCTGTATAATTGCAGGCACTTTGTTTACCCAGGGCATAGAAACCGCATTACCACTAAGTAGTATTACAGCTGTATTTTTATTTACGTTCAACAACGCTTCAATCAGTTTATCCTGACCAAAAGGTAGGCCTAACGATTGGCGGTCTCCACCTTCACAATCCTGAAAGTGATTTTTGTTCAGTCCTCCAACAAAGAAGACAATGTCGGCATGCTTTGCGGCTTCTATAGCAGCCGTTACTAACGAATCAGCATTTAGCTTAGATGGCTCTTCTCGTCCATACAATGACGGTCCGGATGCATAACCAAGACTGTAAACAATATTATCCTTTCCATATTTCGCAATTAATCCCTCCAATGGTGAATGCTCGTAAGCTACCTTGAGTGATGATGACCCGCCACCAATTACCAGACTACGACTGGCATTTTCTCCGATCACGGCAATCTTTTTGAATTTACCGTTAGGAATCGGAAAAAATTGTTTTTCATTCTTCAAAAGTACAATTCCTTCTTGAGCAATCTTACGGGCAGCCTCACTGTGCTCAGGAGAAACAAAACGACCAAAAGGCCGGTTGCCGCTCATCGTGGTGCGGAAAATTAAACGTAGTATACGACGAGCTTTGTCGTTAAGTAAAGTCAGATCATACTTTCCCTCTTTAATTCCTTTAAGGAACGGATTAGCCAGATAGTAATCTGAGTAAGGAAATTTGCCTTTAGTTGTTAAACCATCGGTATAAGTACCCATTTCCAGATCTAACCCGTTTTTAACTGCCTGGTCGGTATCATGCACACCGCCCCAGTCGCTAATTACAACCCCATCAAATTCCCAATCCCCTTTTAGGATTTTGTTTAAAAGCAGATCGTTATGGCAACAATGCTGGCCCCTGAATTGATTGTATGCCCCCATAATCGACCATACTTTCCCTTCCTGAACCGCGGCCTTGAAAGCAGGTAGGTAGATTTCGTAAAGTGCTCGGTTGCTTAGATTAACATTGATATGGCCGCGCCATTCTTCCTGATTGTTCAGTGCAAAATGTTTTACGCATGCCGCTACTCCTAAGGACTGAACACCCTCTATATATGGCACAACCATACGGGAACTGAGATAAGGATCTTCGCCTAGATATTCAAAATTCCGACCGTTCAATGGCGTACGATAAATGTTTACCCCAGGGCCTAACAACATAGTTTTATTACGATAACGGGCCTCTTCTCCGATTGATTTGCCATAAAGTAGCGACAATCCCGGATTAAACGTTGCTGATAGACAAGTAAGTGCCGGAAATGCCGTACAAGAATCGTTTGTCCAGTTAGCTCCTCCCCACTCATCCCATAAAACTTCCTCACGGATTCCATGAGGCCCGTCATCAGTCCAAACTTCAGGAATCCCCAAACGGGGTACACCTTTTGAACTGAATTTAGACTGGGCATAGCAAAGAGAAACTTTTTCTTCGGTGGTCATTATTGAAATCGCATTTTCAACCCGCTCTTCTATCGGTTTGTTTACATCAAGGTAAATTGGCTGCTTCTGTTGTGCATTAACCATTAACGAGGCCCCTATCACTGCTATAGTTAGAAATATTGATTTCATTAATTTATATTCTCTTGGTTTTAATTTTCGTTTCCTACTGATCAAATTCTTATCATAATTTTACAAAGTACTAGCACCATTCTATTGAATCGTGTTAGTTCGTTCAGCTTTATTACCGAAGGTAACCCTCTCGGCAGTCCGCTTGAGCCTTTTACTCCTTCCAGACCAATACCCCTGCGGGTTTCAGTGTTTTCTCTCCAACAAAAAGGTTAGAAGTTTCGGGAATATGCATGGTATAATTGGTAGAAGAATAATTTACAGCCATATAAAAGCCATCTCTCCAATAAACGTACACACCGGGAGGATAATCTTCAGTAGTTGCTCCTGCTTGTGTGTAGATGTTGCGTAACAAATCTTTTTCCAGCTTAAAATCATCTGTGGCTACGCCTATATATGTGACAGATCCTTTACCAATTTTTTGTTTTACAACAGCTGCCGCTCCCTTATAAAATTGGTTTTCATAGCTTGCAAGGACTTCCGTATCTTGATTGGGTTGCAACAGATCCGCCCAGTTATTCCAGCCATAATGTGTTGATTCCATTTGAACGTCTCCTTTTCCGTAAGCTGAAAGCATGTCTGTTGCCATAACCTGCGCTCCAATGAGGCCAGAAATAGGCGCAGCCAGCTTACCTTCCCAGAAATGCCCCATTCGATTTTTAGTTGCTGTACGACAGGTAATAATCAAACGTCCGCCGTTGGCTACATAATTATTCCATTTCTTTACTAAAGCCGAATCAACCATTTCGTAAGCGGGAATAATGACCACCTTATATTTCGACAAGTCGCTGGTCTCGGGTATCACATCAACCGGAGCCCCTAAAGACTTGGCCGTCTCCATGAACTTAACAGGATAATTCCATGTTTCCCACTGGGTAGTTTGCTTTTGCCGGTCTATCGTCCAGTAATTTTCGAGGTTCCAGAGAATGGCCGTTGAACGCGCCGCCAATTTTTCTGGCATCTTAACGCCCTGCTTATATTGTTTCCGCAGCTCTTTTATTTCTTTCATGAACTGCATATAGTCTTCACCACCGGGCGAAGGTGTTATCCCGTCTGTTTGTATAACACCCGCATGGTATTGTTCCGAGCTATACGTAATCTGCCTGAACCGATAGGAACAGGCCAATTTTCCGCCCGCAGCAAATGTATGGTACAACCACATGCGCACTGTGCCTGGTAATAGAAGCGGGTTGTAGCTTCCCCAATTTACTGGACCTGGCTGCATTTCCATTACACCAGATACACCTCCCAAATGTTTAAAATATGCGGACGCAAAAAGGACTACTCTGCTATCTCCCAACCTGAATCCAAGTTCGCCAATGTTATCGCTGCCACCATTAGGGTAGGCTGTATAAGCGGCAAAATCGAGTTTTTTGGTTCGCTGCGGGTCGGCTCCAGGAGAAACTGCTGTATAATTTGTGGTAATATATTGATCCTTTGAAATATGGCTTCGCAGGGCGCTAGCCTGAAAGTCGAGGAATTCCGCCTGTGCATCTGCACAGTAACGTTTAAAATCGAGCAAAGCATGAGGATTATTTCCCCACCAACCTACCAGATTAGTATTATGGATCGTAATCTGGTTAAAATCGTTATACCACTGGCTCCAGAAAGCAGTACCCCAAGCCTCATTTAACGCTTCAACCGTTTTGTATTTGCTTTTTAGCCATTGCCTGAAAGCATCTTGAGAGGATGGACTATAATCGGGCTTAGCATCGGGCTCATTATCCAGCTGCCATCCAATCACATTTTTATTTTGCCCATAGCGCCGAGCCATTTCGGTTACAATCTTTTCAACGAACAGGCGATATTTGGAATTAACAATCGAACCGAGCCCCCGTGTTCCATGTTCGGCACGGATATAATGTCCATCCATTATAAAGGTTTCGGGATAATTTGCCCGCATCCAGGCTGGTGTAGTTGCCGAAGGTGTGCACATAAGCACTTTAAGTTTGTGTTTAACACAAAGGGCCACTACCTTGTCAAGCCAGGCAAAATCAAATTTCCCTTCCTCTGGCTCCATTTTAAACCAGGCAAATTCAGCAAGATGAACAAACTCATAACCCATATCAGCAATCTTCTTGATATCTCGTTCCCACTGGCTTTCCTTCCAGTGTTCAGGATAGTAGTATATTCCAGTGGTGATCAAATCCTTCTCAGGAAAAAAACGATTGACTTCTTGCGATTTTACAGTTAATATCGAAACAAGTATTGTTAATATGACTAAAGGTATAGTCTTCTTTACCATAGTAAGTTTGTTTTTTGTTTTGAAATCCTTATTATTAAACCATGCTGCCATACCATTCAATTTCATAATCCATGATGGCCACTACTGTTCGAGGCTTTAATGCTTAACCTTGCTTCTGGCAGATCGGGTGAGGTAACCACTAACTTAATATCACCGGCATTATGTGTACTCTTTATCACTACCAATGCCCTGCCTTTCCATGTTTTACGGGTATTGCCCACATATTCTTCGAAGTCTTTCAGATCAGCATTATCAACTCCTGCAATAACACCTGGCCCTTCAATTTTGAAATGCAAACGATTTGCTGCAATTGGTTGAATCGTTCCGTCCTTATCCGTTATTTCTATGGTGATGAATGATAAGTCCTGTCCATTGGCCGATAGCTCTTTCCGATCTGCTGTAAGTTTTATTTTTGCCGCATCGCCGGCAGTTTGCAGAATGGTTGATTCCATTTCTTTATTATTTTCTACTCCTACGGCTTTAATCAAACCCGGAACATATGGGATCGGAAAGGTGGCCTTGAATTGTTGTTCGCGAGTAGTTGATTGCTCCCCCACCAGTTTGCCATTAAGATATAACCGTACTTTCGGATATTTTGAATATACATCAACCTGAACCGGCTTTCCTTCAAAACCTGACCAGTTCCAGCGTCTCCATGTTGGCCATACCGACCACAAAGTCTCTTTAATTTCTATCGGCTCCGGAGCCGGCTCACGAACTGCCATATAGAGCTTTTCGTTATCATTGTACAACATGCTTCTGTAATGAGAAATGGGTTTTCTCCAACCAATCAAATCGATATCGCCGCAGTAAGCGCCATGATAAGGGAAAAAATCATGTTCCCAGTGCTCACCCGGTACATCACCCGAATAATACCAACGCCCAATTCCCGACTCACCCAAATAGTCCATGGCTGTCCAAACAAAATCTCCGATGATATATTTGTTTTCCTGCACCAGTTTCCAATTGGCAAATGCATCTTTTGGATAGGATTCCGTTTGAACTATGATACGAGAGGGTACTCTTTTATGATCATCCGGAGCGCTATGCAGGTTGTAATTATAACCTGCAACATCGTGAACCGCCATCAGCGGATCAAACACTTCCCACTTACCATTGGCTACAATTGCAGAGGTAACCGGACGGGTATTATCTATTTTCTTTAACGCATCCAAAAGCATTCGGGCAGTTTTCACAGCCTCAGGATCTGTCCGCTCAGGTATTTCGTTACCTATGCTCCACATGAAAACCGAAGGGTGATTACGATCGCGTAATACCATCGCTTCTAAATCGCGCTGCCACCACTGGTTGAAATACTTAGCATAATCGTTATTGTTTTTCCCAACTTTCCAGCAGTCGAATGATTCGTCCATTACCAGCAATCCTAATTTATCGCAAGCATCAAGAAATGCCTCAGAAGGTGGATTGTGAGAAGTTCTAACGGCATTAAAGCCAGCAGCTTTAAGCAACTCAACTTTACGCTCTTCGGCACGGTCAAAGGCAGCAGCCCCTAAGCAACCATTATCGTGATGTACGCAACCACCGTTTATTTTTACACTTTTTCCGTTAAGTTGAAAGCCATTTTCGGCAGTAAATTTTATGGAACGGATACCAAACCCGGTTTTTGTATCGTCTAGTACTTTTTTATCTTTTAATACTTGGATCTGGGCTTGATATAAATAGGGCGTTTCCGGTGTCCAAAGCATAGGCTTTGACACTTGTATGGTTTGCGTTACTTCCTGTTCGCTATTAGCCGGAAGTTCAATACGCACCAAACCGTTTCCAGCACTTTTAGAATTTTTATTCCAAAGGTGAGTCTTTACAACCACATGCTGGTTAGATGCTGTTTCGTTTTTGACCTTAGTTTTCACTAGCACCGTTGCCTTTTTTGAAGATACTTCAGGCGTTGAAATATTCACGCCCCAATGGGCAACGCGTACAGGATCGGCAACCATCATCCAAACGTGACGATAAATCCCCGAGCCAGTATACCAGCGGCTGTTCATCTGTTGGGAATTGTCTACTCGCACAGCAATAACGTTTTCCTTTCCGAAATCCAGATAAGGTGTAAGGTCGTAACTGAAGGATGAATAGCCATAAGGATAAACCCCTAGCGATTTTCCGTTTATAAAGACTTCGGAGTTCATATATACTCCTTCGAAATAAATAGCTGTTTTTTTAGCTTTCCAGTCGTTGGGTACCTGAAAGGCCTTCCGATACCAGCCAATTCCTGCCGGAAAATATCCGCCACCATTGCCTGTAGCATTTTTAGGATGCGTTTTCCCTTCAATACTCCAATCGTGAGGCAAATCAAGACTACGCCAACCAATATCATTAAAATCCCTTGATTTGGCTAACGGCTCATCGCCTTGCATAAATTTCCAATTATAATCAAATAAATGTTTTCGCTGGTTATTACGCTCGCTTTGCGCATACCCCAGAAGGGCGTTTGCTAAAAGTAAACATACTATTGTTAAAACTTTATGGTGGAAACGGTTGTGGCTGTGTAAATCATGCATTCTTCTAAATATTCCGTTAATAAAAATCATTGTGGCTTCTATCTTTCTTATGTCTTAAAAAAATTGTCATGTTACTCGTGATCATCTTAAGCATCTAAATAACCAGAGATTCGGTTTATTCTCTCTCGAAAAGTTCCTCTTTACTGCTAATTTTAAATCTTCTTTTGCCTATATATATGTCTTTTTTATATACCGTAAAAAATCTAACAAGGCTAAAAAACAATTCGTTCTGTTAGTTTCGTATATGTTGTTTAATACATTGGCATTTTTAGTTATTTGGTGATAGTGGGACATAATTGTGCGCAAAATTAGAAATACATTACCTCTGGTAAGATTTACAAATGTTTCCAATTATAGATCAAATGTTACTCAAAACTGTTATCAGAACGCATGGAGCTCCTGATCCTAGGACTTGAGTATCGACTTATGATGACACTTTATCGATTTTTCTATCAGAAGCAAAAACGAAGCGACAACCCCAGCTCTTACCCTTGATCGCATAATAAGCATTTTAATCAAACACTATTCAGAAAGTTAACAAAATAACCCCAAGATATTATCAAAAGGAACCCCTGTTTACATCGGGCTTATAGTAGTTTTGTCCTGACTTGCCAATAAATTGCCAGTTAAATTTTGCTCATTTTAAAACTAACAGACCAATACATTATGACACAAAAGTTCAGTTTCTATTTTATCTGTACACTTCTTTTTGTTCTGCCCAAAGCACTTACTGCTCAAGTTGGGTATAAAAATCCCGTGTTGCGTGGGTTTAATCCAGACCCAAGTGTTTGCCGGGTTAATGATGATTTCTATTTGGTTACGTCATCGTTCGAATACTTCCCAGGATTACCTATCTATCATAGTAAAGATTTAGTCAACTGGAAACAAATAGGGCATTGTCTAACACGTGAGTCTCAGCTTCCCTTAGCTAAAGCACCTTCCTCCAGTGGGCTTTTCGCTCCATCGTTAAGATATCATGACGGCAAATTTTATGTCATCTGCACCAATGTCTCAGGTGGTGGGAATTTTTATTGTACCGCTGATAATCCGGCAGGTCCTTGGAGTGAACCGATTTGGGTAGACATAAAAAGCATCGATCCAGACATCTTTTGGGATGATGATGGTAAATCGTACTTCGTGACGCAGGGTGACGAAGGAATAAGGATTACGGAAATCGATATCAAGAGTGGTAAAACGCTTTCCCCTGAACACTTGGTTTGGGGCGGTACGGGTGGTCGCTTTCCGGAAGCACCCCATGTTTACAAAAAGGATGATTACTATTACCTGTTACTTGGTGAGGGTGGAACGGAGTATGCTCACAGCGCGACAATAGGACGCAGCAAATATCTTTTTGGCCCTTACGAAAACTGTCCGTTAAATCCTATCTTATCACATAGCAACCGGATGGGACAGGGCAACCAAATACAAGGAGTAGGCCATGCTGATCTTGTTCAAGCGGCTGATGGTTCATGGTGGGCAATTTTTCTGGGCTTTAGGGTTACCCAGCCTTATTCATATTACCATATATTAGGCAGAGAAACCTTTCTTGCACCGGTTGACTGGCCCAAAAATGGATGGCCTCAGATCAATGGAAATGGAATTATAAACAGCGACATGCAGGTGCCTACCTTGCCACTCCAGCCGGTTGAAGAACAAGCAGTTCGAACCGATTTTGACACTCCTAAACTTGGTTATGAATGGCAATACCTTCGAAACCCAGTTCCAGCGAATTATTCACTCATAGAACGAAAAGGGTCGCTACGTATAAGTGCTTCACCCTTTACACTAAATCAGGCTGAGGCCGTTAGTTTTATAGGCCGTAGGCAAACTGAACACCATTTCACGGCAGCAACCAATGTAGAGATAAGTTCCACTAAAGAGGAAGAGGAAGCCGGTTTAACACTTATACAGAACAGCACACATCATTATGATTTCCTTCTTAAACGTAAAGGAGAACGATTTGCTATCCAGCTTCGCGTAGTAATTGGCTCCCTCTCGTATCTTGCCGCAGAGGAGTTGGTAGATAACCCGAAGGTTAGTCTTCAGGTGACCGGAGAACCGCTCAACTATACTTTTAGCTATTTTAACACGAAGGCTAGTAAGTTTGTAGAATTGAAAAAATTGGATACCAGGTATTTGAGCACCGAAGTAGCCGGTGGATTTACCGGCGTTATGATCGGACTTTACGCTTCTTCGAATGGACAAAAAACCTCGTCAAAGGCTTATTTTGATTGGTTTGATTACCGCGTTTCAAAACCTTAAAAATTATTAATAGTTTTTATTATCATCAGATAAGGGGTGTCGGCATGGCCGATACTCCTTAATTCTTTTTAAAAAGTCGATAAAATACACTCTTTTATCGATAAGCAACAACGCCTACCAGGCGCTTGCTCAATATCTTTGTTTCCAATAATATAAACCTCATTATCAATTATGGAATCAAAAAAAACAGAAAAACGGTCGAGAACTTGTGCGATATTATCGATTGATTAGGAAAACCTTTTCGACATTCTTACTATTATTTTAAACATATTTACTCGCCATATAAATGTTCTTTTGTTAGCTTTGTTTGTATGCGAACAAAGCATATAACCAACTATATAACTTTCGGATCACCATTTGAGCTTAAGACTTGAATGCCGTTATGATATAATTCAGATTTACTACCAAAACAGCGTGAAGGAACTAGCAAGTCATTTTGATGAGCATTGATTAATCGCTACGACTGCTTTCGAAGACGCATCAGTAAACCGATATGATAATGAAGATCAAAACCATAATTCCGCTTGTATATATGCTGATTACACTTACTATAAAGCAAGTCGAAGCACAATCAGGCAAATTATTCACGGTTGAATCTGGATTATCCAGCAGCATGGTAACTGATATTCACCAATGCCGGAACGGATTTATCTGGATTGCTACAGAAGATGGCTTAAATCGCTTTGACGGCTCAAAAAACACCTTGTATCGTACTGACAACAATACCGCTGGTTCCGTATTAAATAATATGGCCCTTGTGCTTGCATCGGATGCTAAAGGCACCATGTACGTAGGGTACTTCAATGGCTTACAGTTTTACAACGATGCCACCAATTCATTCCATAACGTTCCTTTATGGACAAGCGGGGGTCAGCTTTGTGAACCACATGTAAATACGATTTTGCAACGTAAAAATGGATCGTTGCTCATTGGTACTTCAGGTTATGGACTTTTCGAAATCCATACTGGAAAAGATGGTAAACCCTACGGTACGCGTATGAAAGATTTTGAGCCTAGCAATTTTATCGTCCGCCTCTTTGAAGATGCAGCCCAGAACCTATGGATAGCAACAGAAAACAGTGGTTTATTCAAATTTTCAGCCACGAAAAAGCAATCTTATTTCTCCAATAAAAGAGGCCAGAAGAATGTCATTGTCAGTATTTGTGAGGATAAATACGGTACATTACTCGTGGGTAAACTAAACGGTGGCTTGTACCGTTATGAGGCTTCAAAAGACACCTTTAATCAGGCTTCTTCCCCAGATCTCTCCTCTTCAACGGTGTTAGATCTCCATGTTGGTTCAGATAATCTCATCTATGTTGGTACCGAGGGGCACGGTATGAAGATTTACAATCCCGATGCAAATGCTTTAATAGATCTAGACCCCGCTGTCACCACTTTTAATATTGCTACCGCTAAAATAAGCTCCGTTTTAGAAGATCAAGCGGGTAATCTTTGGGTAGGAATCTCGCAGAAAGGCGTATTTCTATTGCACCGTTATAAAAATAGATTCGGCTATATCGGGCACCGTTCCAATAAGCAAGACTTTATTGGAGCAAATGCCGTACTGTCTATGCTAGAAGATCGATCAGGAACTTTATGGGTAGGAACCGACCGCGACGGTCTATATAGAGTAGATCCTATCCGTTCTACAGCCAAACATTACAAGATTTCCGAAAAAAGAAACTTTCCTGGTTCTATCATGGCTATTTTTGAAGATAGCGGGGATAATCTCTGGCTAGGCACTGCTAATGAGGGCCTTTTTAAATTAGATCGTCAAACAGGTGTTAGTCGATTTGTTCCGGGCTTAGTTAATAAAAACGGCGACAACGTGGAATTAATCCATGGTATTCGTGAAGATAATCAAGGCCGTATATGGGTTGGAAGTATGGGGGCCGGATTGTTCTGCGTTGATAAATCGTCAGGCCTTGTTCGAAACTTTTCTTCGGTCAAACCAAAGTTGCTGACCTTGAAGAAAAACAGTCTGCCTAATGACTGGATCAATTGTTTACTTATAACTTCATCGAACAAGCTATATATCGGCACCTACGATGGCTTGGCATGCTTAAACCTTAACAACGAAAGCTTTGTCTCCACGTTTGGCGTCGACAAGCTGTTTGCAGGTAGTATTGTATATTCTTTGTTTGATGATCATAAAGGGAAGCTCTGGATAGGGACTTCAAAGGGATTAATGAGCTTGGATATGCAAACTAGAAAAATTAATCGATATGATAGCACGAACGGGCTTCCAAGCAACGTTATCTATGCTATTGAAGCCGACAGTCAGGGACATCTTTGGTTGAGCACCAATCGTGGTCTGGCCAAAATGGATAAATACGATCATCGATTTTTAAATTTTTCTTCGGACGATGGGCTACAGGGCAATGAATTCGTCATGGGTGCTTCGCTTAACTCTTTTTCTGGCGAACTGTATTTTGGCGGATTGAATGGTATATCGCATTTTAACCCCTCTGAAATCCAAGTAAGACCCAAAACCCTCTCGGTAGGCATTGTTGACTTTTACATCCATGACAAAGCAGTAAAAATGGGAATGAAATCCGGCAAGTACGAAATTATTGATACCGTTGTCACCGCCGCAGAAGTATTTCACCTCGCACATAATGATAATTCTTTTACAATAGAATTTTCAACAATGGACTTCAGTCAATCTGAGCGAGTAGAATTTGAATATAAGATGAATGATAACGAATGGGTTAACTTGAGATCAGGATTAAGCCGCCTTACCTTTGATCATTTGGAAACAGGCCCTCATCTCTTACGCTATCGGGCAAAAGTAAACAAGGCCTATTCAGAGACACGTCAGGTGCAAATCATCATTCATCCTGTTTGGTTCTTATCACTTCCGGCAAGGATATGCTATGTGCTCTTTACCCTCTTCATTACAACATGGATCTTCATCACCTTAAGAAATCGACAGCTTTATAAAAGAGAGATGTTAGCCCATCGCCATGCCGAACAAATGAGTGACGCAAAACTTCAATTTTTTATTCATATTGCCCATGAGATCAGAACACCATTAACACTGATTATCAATCCTCTAAGAAAAATTATGGCGCAGAATAGGGATATCGACCGCAATGGTTTATATCCGATTGTCCACCGAAATATTCAACGGATGTTAGATCTTGTGAACCAATTGATGGATATCCGTAAAATTGAAAAAGGGCAAATGAACCTAGACTTCTCTCGCGTAGAAATGGTTAGTTTCTCGAAATCTATATCCGCTCTGTTTGGTGAACAGTTTGCTGCGAAAGGAATAAATTTCAGCATTACCAGTGAGCCCAAATCTATTTATGCGCAGGTAGACCCTCGAAATTTTGACAAGGTATTGACCAATGTTTTGTCTAATGCATGCAAGTTTACACCCGAGGGCGGTGAAATACGGATGGCTGTCACCACCCAGTCGATTTCTCCTAATAAGTCTCCTTCCATGTTTTCCATATTAATTGCAGACTCCGGACAGCTACTCGGCGCTGATGAGTCAGAACGTATCTTCGACTGTTTCTATCAATCTAAAAAGCAGGGCAACTACCAAGGCTACAGCACTGGAATTGGGTTACATCTAAGTCGTCAACTGGTTGAAATGCATCATGGAAATATCCGGGTAGAAAATTTGAAGGATTGGGGCTACACCATTATCATCGAAATCCCTCTCGATGCTGACCAGAAGAGCCCAGTATCTACCATCGAACGCCCCTACCTCTATCAAGCACAAATGCTCGGTATGACCCCATCGCCCACAAACGCTACTAGAGCAGCAAAGAGCGCCAAACGACTTGTTGTGGTAGACGATGACTTAGATATCTGTGAATATTTAGCAAGAGAGCTTTCTCCAATGTATACTGTGAGCACTTATGCAAATGGGGAGGATGCTTATAAAGCTATTTTGAACAATATTCCGGATTTGGTGATAAGCGATGTAATGATGCCTATTATGGATGGCATGATGCTCTGCAGGAAAATACGGGAGAGTCCATTAGTACATCATGTACCTGTCGTGCTATTAACCGCAAAGGGCGAGGATGATCATCAATTACAGGGGCTTGGGCTTGGTGCCGATCTATATATTATCAAACCCTTTAATATGGATGTACTATCCGAGAACATTCGCACATTATTAAGAAACCGCGAAATTGTTCGTAAAAATGAGCGTGAATCCCAATTTCAAGACACGTACATTTCGAATATCAGATTAAAAAGTGCTGATGAGAAGCTTTTGGAGAAAGTACATAAAATGATTGAAAAACATATGGCTAATCCAAACCTTAGTGTAGAAATGATTGCTTCAGAGATTGGGATAAGCCGGGTACACCTGCACAGGAAGCTAAAAGAGCTAACGCATCTAACTACAAAGGATTTAATACGGAACATTCGATTAAAACAGGCGGCAAACCTGCTTGCTTCCAAACGGCTAAATATAGCGGAAATCGCATATGCTGTGGGATATAATGATGCCGATAGTTTTTCTGTTGCTTTCAAATTGCTTTATGGATTAGTACCAAAAGAATTTGCAGCCCAAAAAAGTGCTTTAATGTCTGAAGAATAAAATGGCAGTGAAAAAACACTTTCAAATTTGTTTTTTCACCGCCTGATTTAGCTATTGAGCAAATCTTGAGCTATTCGATATCCCAAAAAACTCTCACCGTTAAGTTATCCCCTCCCATCGCAGCAACTGCCGACTGGTAATTATCCGGATTCTCAGACATTTCATCGTTTGGATAAGCCATCCGCCTTACAAATCCGCCATTCAAGTTATTGTTATATCGGTTGGGGCTCAAAGCAGGGTATCCACTTCTCCTAAAGTTTGCAAAGGATTCGGTACCATTTCCAATATTCGAGACCCAATATTGCACATTGATAAGTTCCAAGGCCGTATTAGCATTGAAGGCCACTTGAGGGTGGCTAATGTATCGCGCTTTTTCTTCATCGGTGATCGCACGATCCGGCGTGTTCGGATAGCGCGACCATTGGTCCATACTGGCCCGAATTCCTTCCTCGTAAAATGCCTGTGCAGAACCGCTTATCCAATTTCGATAAGCAGCCTCGGCCATCAGCAACTTGGTCTGGGAATGGGTAATGTAAAAAAGAGGGGCAAATGGGTTCCCGATAATAGCGTAGTTCAATTGGGAATAGGCAAAGCCAGTACCTGCCCTACCCCGGAAGTTGGGATGTTGCGCAACATTATTTTGGTCGTATCCTACCGGAAATCCAAATTGGTTCGCGAGCGTAACGTCAGGTACAGAGCTAAGCACCGAATTAGGATCTTCATACTTGCCTGCAATATATTTTGCCCTGGGATCTTCTGTTGACTTGAGCTGGTTTACAAAGGGCTCTGCCAGGTAATAGTAATAGGCGTTAACAACTGGGCCATCGTTGAGTGGACTATTATATGCATTTGTAAAGACTATGTAGGCATCATCCTCGTTAGATTGCATTACACCACCGTTAACAGCTTCTTGCACAATCGAGCGTGCCCGTTCTGGATCAAGTTTCGAATAGCGCATCCCTAGTCGTAACAATAAAGAATTAGCCAATCGTTTCCATTTGTCCACCTGTATTGCAGCAGAACCTGTTGATCCGTAGAAGAGGTCTTCCGTCACATAATCAGCAGCCGGGTTCATGCTGGCGATAGAAGATTTCAGTTCGTTATACAAATCATCGTATATCGCACTATCGTCATCGTAAACCGGGTAAAAGATAATTTGTTGATACGCTTTTCCTGCCTCCGCGTACGGTATATCTCCGTAGGTATCAACCAAACTCATAAATATATATGCTTTCCATATCCGTATCATACTCATCAGGTTAACACGTTCGGGCACTTCCTCTGCGAGGTGAGCAGCTTCAACCAGTAATTTAACCGAATTTTCATAACTGCTGTTCCACTTTGGAACATTGAAAATGTTGTTGTCTTCATTTAAATTAAAACCTGCCGTAGCCCCTAAATTATAGGCGTTTACAAATTGTTGAACAATGGTTTGCTCACCTTCCCAGGTGCCCACATGTGTTAGCCGTTCTGCATTGGCCAACAATTGCGCAGGATCAATTTTAGTAACGCCATACTCGTTGGTATTGATCGTTTCAAAATTCTTATCGCAACTGCTCAAGCAGAAACAGAAGATTGCTAAAAGAGCAAAATATTTTATCTTTTTCATATCGACTAGAATAATATGTTTAAATTGAAAGCATAGTTACGGGTAGTAGGCACAGTTGCTTGTTCGTATCCTATCCTATTGTCTCCAGAAGATGCAAAGGCTTCTGGATCATAATCAGGTAAATCCTTATATAGAAGCGCAACGTTTCTACAAGACGCCGTTACTGTAAGGCCTTTGATAAACCCAAATCTGCTTTTCACATAGTTACTAAGATTATAGCTCAGCGAAATATTCCTAAATTTGATAAAGTCTGATTTATAGATGAAAGGATCTGCAATTTGTAAATTGCGATAATCTGTGTAGAAATCCTGTGGGTTAACAGCGATTGTATTCCGTTCGCCGTTCGGATTTACACCATCGAACACAACTCCGTTCTCCCCTTCGCGGCGCCCTACCAAAGATGCCTTGGTATGCCCCTGACGTAGGCCGTTTAATGCACTTGAAGACAAGATTTTTCCGCCAGCCTTAAAGTCGAAATGCATAGAAAGACTCAGGTTCTTGTAGGTGAATGTATTGATCCAGCCACCAACCCATTTGGGTAAAGCACTGCCAAAGTTTACAACCGGACCTTGTAGCAAACGCCCATTTTCATTTAACAGAATATCGCCATTTTCATTCCTCAAATAAGTATTTGCAGAAAGTTGATTAAGCGGTAAGCCCACTTCGTATACCAAAGACCCGATGAATTCATTTCCCTCAAAGCGCTGGGCAACGAAACGATTGGTACCAGGCGCGATAGAAAGTACTTTTGTGGTATTGAGCGAAGTATTGAAAGCACTCGTCCATCGGAAGTTGCTTTTTTTCACCGGAATGACTTCTACCGAAACTTCCAGACCTCGGTTCTGCAAAGAGCCAACATTTTGCTGGGTGTCCGTATAACCTGATGCATTTGAGATTTGTACCGGTAATATCTGATCGGTGGTCACCTTATCATATGCTGCCACATCAAGATTCACTCTACTATCAAATAGACGTAATTCGACACCTAGTTCCCGTTCTTCTACACTAAAAGGTCTCAACAATGCGTTCGGAGACCGTGTACCCAATATAGTACCAAGCGTTCTGCCATGTAATTGATTGGGCAGGATATCATAAAAAAGAGCATTTGAAAAAGGAGCTATCCCGTTTGCACTACCTACCTGTGCCCAAGAGCCGCGCAACTTACCGTAATTAAGCCATGACTGATCACGCAGCAATTCAGAAAAAATGAAGCTTCCAGACACCGATGGATAAAACTCACTGTTTGCTGTTGGATTTAACACAGAAAACCAGTCCTGTCTACCGGTCAGGTTGATGTACAGCAATCCTTTATATCCTACTTCAGCAAATGCATACAGCGAATTTGTCTGGTCTCTAAAGATCGTATAATTATTCACGGTTTTGTTAATACCGTTCTGAACGGAATAAAGATCTCTGACCGTAAAATCCTCCACTTCATCAACAAACGTTCCAACATCCCGTTTAAAAATATTTCCTCCAACGCTTAGGTCCACCGAAAAATCACCAAATTCCCTATTGGCTCCAATGAGGAAATCTGTATTGATTTCAGTACCCTTTGACTGCTCGATATGATATAATCCGTTAAATCCAGGTCCCTGCCCGTTATTATTAAACGGCGTGTTAGTCCCTCTTCCGGTAGGCACATTAAATTCCAATTGCGAAACAGAATAATCGTAATTATACCTCCCCTGAACATAAAGCCAATCTGTCACATCGTAACGTAACGTCGCTGTACCAAGAAATCGGTCCCGTTCGTTCAGAATAAACTCACGTCCCTTCGCAAAATATGGATTTAACAGTGTACCTTGAAATCCAGACGTTTGGCGCTCCGTCCCGTTTTCTGCCACTGCACTCTCGCGATACGCCGCAATTGGTATAGAGGTAGACATCCGGGTCAAAAAATTAGGTGCTCCGGGGCCCTGCGCGCCTACTTGAGGAGGATTCTCATTGTTTTCTTTGGTATAGTTTGCGTTAAAAGAAAAACTTAACCCTTTGGCGAGATTTTGGTTAAGCCCCAAATTGAAGATCCGTTTGGTATAACGATTGTCGGGCGCGGGAGTTATTCCTCGAGCATTGGCGTCCGAAATCGAGGCGCGAAAGTTACCCTTGTCACCCCCGCCAGACAGGGCAACTGTGTTGGTAAAAACCACACCGTCTCTATAAAATTCTTTAATGCGATTTGGATTCGGGGAATATGGACGCATAACCCCATCAAAGTTAACAATAGGTTCTCCGTCCATTCTAGCACCCCATCCCAACATTCCCGTAGAAATGGCACTGCCCACATCAGTAGGTCGTTGCCCAGCTTGTCCTTGACCAAATTCCTGTTGAAAATCAGTAAAATCCAACACGCTGTTGACGGTTAGATTCGATGTATACTCGATCCCAATGCCTTGATCCCGTTGACCACTCTTGGTGGTAATGATAATCGCGCCATTTGCTGCCCGTGAACCATAAATTGCCGCCGCAGTGGCTCCTTTCAATACCGTCATGCTTTCGATGTCGTCTGGATTAATCTGTTGCATATTGTCCCCTAAGTCGTACGCTGGCTCCCATCCATTGGATCCACGCGCACCTTGATCCATCGGAAGCCCATTAACTACAATAAGTGGTGAATTCACTGCACCAGCAAAGGCCGACTGGCCGCGTAAACGGATCTTGGTGCTAGATCCTGCGCCCGCCGCGGGAGGTGATATATCTAAGCCCGCAACCTTGCCTTCGAGTGATTCCATTACGTTAACTGTTCTATTTTGCAACAATTCCTGTCGGTTGACTGATTCTGCCGAGTAGCCAAGCTTCTTGGACTCCTTTTTGATGCCGAGTGCGGTCACCACCACTTCGTCCATGCTTCTCGCTTCCGTTTCTAACTGCACATTGATGGGCGCTTGGTCTTTAAGCAGCACTTCCTGCGGCTGGTAACCGATTAATGAAAACCTTAAGACAGCCCCATTTGGCGCAGTGATCATGAAATTGCCGTTTTTATTAGTTGCAGTAGCCTTATTCGTACCTTTAACCTGTACCGTGACGCCTTCTAAAGGTATTTTTTCTGCGTCTGTTACTTGCCCACGGGCTGACCATTCCTGGCCGAGCAAAAAGAGTGGACTAAAAATCGTGGCGCACATAAGCATGAGCACCTTCAAAAAAACCAACATCCTATCCCCTATAGGGTGTTGCCTCCTTCTTGTCATGTTAATTTTAATCTTCATTTTTAAAGGTTTATAATGTAGTTTAATTTGGTTTCCTTTGACAATCGATAGATTGCAACTCCTAATTGTCAAATTATTGAATACTTGCTGCGCTGTATTTTGACAACTGGTCCAACCTTAATTAAGTATCAACATGACACTTATTAAATTAGGTACCAGTGTATGTTCCGATGATCGAATTTTTGGTTAGTGCGACGCTTAACCTAAGAATGTTAAGCGCCTAGGTTCTGAATGATGCGCCTAAAGAGGCGCATTGTATGCTACTGTATTAGTTAAAGTACCTATCGGCTCGATGGTTATCTGCACCTCATCTTCAGGATGAAGCGTAAACTCGTTTGGTGGTACCAGGCAAGTTCCTGTCATAAGAAAACTTCCATCAGTAAAAGTAGATTCCCGATAGAGATAGGATACCAATTCCGTCAAAGGTCTCTTTATCCGATTGATAGCCACGGAATCGCGAAACATCAATTTGCCTTTACGCAAAATATCCATTTCAATCAATGTATCGGAATCAATCGGCGCCGCAGGGACATAAAGACACGGACCTAGGGCGGCACTACGATCATAAACCTTTGCTTGCGGGAGGTACAAAGCATTTTCTCCTTCAATACTACGTGAACTCATATCGTTACCTATGGTGTAGCCTTCTATGCTTCCGTGTGCGTTGATGAACAGCGTCAACTCCGGTTCAGGAACATTCCAGGCGGAATCTCTTCTAATGCTTACTGCTTGTCCATGTCCTGACACTTTGTGCGGTAATGACTTGAAGAATAGTTCTGGTCTTTCTGCGTGATAGACGCGATCGTAAAGGTCAGCGCCTCCAGAATCCTTGGCCTCCTCCATGCGCGCTTCCATACTCCTTAAATAGGTCACTCCCGCCGCCCATACTTCCTGAGAACCTATGGGCGCTAAAATACCGGCCGCAAGTATCTTATTGGTATCTGTTTCTGAGGTTAGCGACGCGGTGGCGAGCTGTGACAATAAAAAATCATATAGATGCGGGCGGTTGATTAATTCATCCCAGTCGCCGGCAATGAGGTAATAGCTCCCCTCTTTATCCAACAGATTTCCGGATGTGGTTTTATAGAGTTTCATAATCAATGGTTTTTGAGTTAAAAAATCGAATAGTCATCACCATAACATTAATTGTTAAGAGAAAAAAGGGTAGCCCGGTGTGGCATACTTCTTCATCCCTTCTTCATTGATATCAACACCGATGCCAGGCGTTTCGCGAACGGTAATAAATCCGTCTTCAACCATCGGTCCATCGAAAGTAACAATCTCTTTAAACATTGGATCGGTATGGAAATAGCTCTGCCACTCCAAAATCATAAAATTTGGCACCGAAGCACATACATGACACGACGCCATTGCCCCAAGGAACGATGCCACCATGTGCGGAGCAAAGGGCACATAATACAGATTGGATAAATTAGCAATGCGTTGTCCCTCTCCCAAACCACCCGCCTTTTGAAGATCCGGCATAATAATATCAGCAGCACCTAGTTCCATTAGACGCCGAAAGCCATAAGCGAGGTAAAGGTTTTCACCTGCACAGATAGGAGTCGACGTACTATCGGCAATAAGCTTATAGGCCTCAGGATTTTCAGCCGGTATAGGTTCTTCCAGCCACATCAGATTCAAATGCTCCAAACGTTTAGCAACCTGCTGCCCAGTTACGAGATCGTAGCGCCCATGCATATCACAGCAGATGTCAATATCCGGACCGACGGCATTGCGTGCAGCAGTCACTTGATCAACCATACGCTGTAATTCTCTAGGGCTAGCAGTCCAGTTATACTGATCGTATTTATTAGGATCGTTGCCTTGGTCGAGATCAAATTTAATAGCAGTAAAGCCCATTTCTTTGGCCTGGGAGGCGGCCTTTGCAAAGTCTTCCGGCGTTGGCAAATTTTGTTGGTATAATGCCGTATCACAATAAACACGTATTTTATCGCGGAATTTGCCCCCTAATAATTGATAAACCGGTACGCCGAGGGCTTTTCCAGTGATGTCCCATAATGCCGTTTCGATGGCCGATAAGACTGCGATATACATACCCGCCTGTGCACCCTGAAATATCCCAGATTTACGTAGGTCCTCAAAAAGTCGATGCACATTCAGTGGATTTTTTCCTACGAGCCTACGCTCAAGCAATTTTACGAAATGATAAGTGCCTGGCACCGCATCAACACCCTCCCCACAGCCATAAATACCTTGATCGGTATGTATCTTGACAAAAAGCCCTGAGCCATATCTTATAAATGCACAGGTTACGCCAGTAATCTTGAGAGCGGAAGGTGCTGATGGTCGTGATGATCGCTCCTGTGATTGCAGGAGTGCGCTTCCAAAAGTGTCAGACAGTGGGCTTAAGGCAGCCCCCAATACCATAGCTTTTTTAAAAAAAGCCCTTCTTGTTTTTGTATTTGACATTGTTATCTAAATTAGGTGAATAAGGCGCCTACCAAGTGCGCTGTTTAAGTAGCTCATTTATCTGTTCTTTCGGTACAGGAAGTTTATCGGCGTTTGCGTCAAGCCACCCCCAAAAGTCCTTTTCTATTTCCTCCGACCATCGTGTATCGATCTCTCCCGGTGTATACTTCTGTTCACGCAAACGTTGGTGGCCAAACATATCGCGTAAGCGGACGACTTCGGAGGTCTTCACAACCTTCTCGGCCAAATGCGGAGGAATAAAAATAACACCTCCATCCCTACCCAGCACAACATCACCTGGCATTACCGTTGCCTTCCCAATTCGCGTGGTCGTATTTATGCCGGTGAGTGTGGTGTTTAACAGTCGATCTGGGTCATTGAGGTGGTGAGAAGGGTGATAAGAACGAAAGAAGGAGGTAAACGATCCAATTTCCTTTAATCCACCGATGTCTCGTAAGGCCCCATCATATACGACGCCGTTGCCTGTTTTAGCATAAATAGAGTTACCTAGATTATCACCGATTGTTGGGCCATCCAAATGGGCACCAAATTGATCAACGACATAGACATCACGGGCAACCAATAGGTCTATCGTCCAAGAATTTTGTGACTTAACTCTTCCATCCTGCTTATGGCCGCGTTCATCGATTGCGCGATGGATATCTGGACGCCCTGGAACAAAAGTGGCCGTCACCGCCCTTCCCACCAATACACTATCTGGGTTAATGCACATCCATCCATCCTCATACTGGTAGTTGTAATGCTCATTTCGCAGTACAGCCCAAGCTTCTTCCAGCGAGACTAATTTCATGCGGTCCAGCAATTCGTCTGATACCTTTGGACGCCCATCTTCAAAACGCTCACCTTGCCATTCTGGAGTCAGAAAGATTAACTCTTCTTTAGAAATTTGCTGCCCAATGGCTCCACAAACATGGATAACACCGATCAATGTAGTAAGTACTAACTTGCTAACGTATGTCATAATCTGTTTAATTTAAATGTTGTTGTTCGATAAGCACCTTCTTGTGATTTTGCTCTGGTAAGGGACGTGACCGCCACCATAAGGCAAGGGACGAACCTGTAATGTTCATAATCGGTGAGAATACAGCTGATGCCAGACCTACTGTGGATAGTTTACCCATGGCTAAAGCGAGGCTTGATCCGAGGCCGGCGTTTTGCAGCCCTACTTCAATTGCAATGGTTCTACAATCCCTCTCTTCCATTCTAATTAAGCGAGCAAGCCAATAGCCCAATACATACCCACTGGTATTGTGTAGTAACATTGCCACCACCAACGTAGGCCCCACCACGAGCAAGTCCTCTCGGCCAGCTGCAGTAATAACAACGATAATCAGTGCAATGCCTAACATAGAAAGCAACGGCATAATTTCGTCTAACCATTTTGCCTTGCCATGCAAGAACTGATTGAATAACAAACCACCCAGCACAGGTATTATCACAATTTTTGTGATGTCCCATGCCATATCCCAAAAGCTGATGGATACATACTGACCGGCGAACCATTGCATAAAAAGTGGTGTCATCAAGGGGGCAAGTAACGTTGAAATTGCCGTTAGCGTAACAGAAAGAGCAAGATTAGCACGCGCCAGATACGTCATCACATTTGAGGCCAATCCATTCGGGCAGCTGCCGATCAAAATAATGCCCGCCGCAACTTCCGAGGGAAAATCAAACAGCTTAGTAATCGCAAAAGCAACGGGTGGCATCACCATATAATGGCATAAGACGCCTACTAATACACCCTTGGGCATCTTCACCACGCTCGTGAAATCTTTAATGCTCAGTCCGGTGCCCATACCGAACATGATGATCTGCATCAATGGTACGATTAGTATAGAAAGCCGAAAGGTTCCAATGCTAATAAAATATTGCGGGTAATACATAGACAGGCTCACCGCGGCAAATATCATTACGGTAAAAGAAAACCCCTTTAATAATGGATAATAACGGAACCCTACAGCCACCGAGAGAAAAAATCCCATCAGCAGCCAGCCTCCTAGATTGTGTGCCTGCTTCCAAGTTGCTATAAGAAATGCCAGTAGAAAAAGGCCTCCTACGATAAAGAACATTTTAGGGATAGATTTTTTTGTCATCGAAATCTGTTTGGTTGTTAGCATACAAATAGGTTTTGAAATGTCTAAGTCTTTGACACTTTTATATAGGTCTGCGACTTGGTTTATAATTGCTATAATATTGGTTCATGAATGTCTGCCAATGTTGATCATAGGCATGTGACGACAATCGTTAGGCAATTGTACAGAACACAAAACAAACTCTTCAGAACTTATGTTACAAAAGACCCTCAAAATGTTACAAAAAACATATAACACTGATAAACAGAAAATTAAAAAGAAAAAAAATGAAATAAACGCTCCTGTAATTTATGCTCAAGCTAAGGCTATTAGCAGCACTTTTACCATGGCTATTCTACGGCACATCAATATCTTGATAGTTAGGTCAGCACATCCTTTGATTCATTGAATGTGCCGATATTCACTTTCACAAAACACCAAATTTATTGTGGGAATATTAGTCCTTAGAAAAGTCGACCACTTTCCAATAAGCGTTCTTTCGTTTTAGGTTTTCGTCAAAAAGCAATGGATAGTTTTTTCGCCCGCGTACCGGATAATAATCTAACCAGGAATAACGGTCGGACAGATTCCAGAACGTCACATTTGTTATGTGATCTTTATATTTTCTAAAAACGGAGAAAATCTTTTCATATTGCTTTATTTGTTTTTGCTCGGAACTTGCACTCAACGTGTCTACCTCATCCGGGTGCTTATTTCTTCGTTCTTTTTCCCATGGGTATACCGACAGATCCAGTTCGGTAAAATGTAGTTGTAACCCAAGTGAAGTATAACGCTCAATGGCTTCTTCGAGTTCGTTCGTTGAAGGTTCAAATATAGACCAGTGCCCTTGTAGGCCTACGCCGTGTATGGGTACACCCTTATCTACTAGTTTTTTTAATAGCCTATATATTCGTTCTCGCTTTTCCGGACGCTCGCTATTGTAATCATTGTAAAACAGCAATGCCTCAGGGTCAGCTTCATGCGCATATTCAAATGCTTTTGCCAGAATTTCCTCACCTCCAATAGTGATCCATTTGGATTGACGTAGCAATGCCTTCGGATTATCGTCTATTGCCTCGTTCACAACATCCCAAGCATAAATCTTCCCTTTATATCTTCCAACAAGTTCAGCAATATGTGTTCGTAACCGCTTATAAAGTTCAAGCTTTCCAACAGGATTTCCCTTTTCGTCCTCAAAAATCCAGTTGGGTGTTTGCTCATGCCACAATAAGGTATGCCCCCTTACACGGAGACCATTTTGCTGTGCAAAATGAATAATACTATCTGGCAACTGCCAATGGAACTCTCCTTCTTTGGGTTGTATAGACTCCATTTTCATTGCATTTTCAGGAGTTATACTATTAAACTCCTTTAGCAAGAGCTCGGCTTGTTCACCATTTAATGAATGAGCACCAACAGCCACACCCACCGGAAAATAATTTTTATAATAATCCTTTAACCCTCTCATATGCTCTTGTGCTGATGATGATGATGATAGATTAATTAACAGCAAACAAAGTATAACGCAGTGAATAATTCGCCCTTTTGGGAAAAGATTATGATGTGTTTTTTGGTATTTTCGTCTTAGGTGTTTCATAATTTTGTTTGAATTCTCTGACAGGCCAACGGTAATGGTACGCCCTATCCGTAAAACAGGTAATAACCAAGAAAAAAAATGTTTATTTAAGCTGAACTATCCTATTTTGCTAAAGTGTAGAAAGATCAACATTTAAGGAAAGACCTCTATACTCGATGTGCAGGTTCACACATGGAAGCTATTTAAACAATCGTTGACTGAATTGATACAGGTTGTTTTTCCAAACTTTAAAGTCATGATGACCGCCCGGCTCTATATAATAAACATGTGGAACATTATGCGCTTCCAAATAATCATGCGTTTGCTTACTAAATGTTATTAGACGATCTTGATCTCCGCAGGAAATCCAAAGAAGTTTTAATTTCTTTTTCAATTTATCAGGATCGGGCACCAACTCTCCCGGTTTTTTTGTGTTAGGTGCTGATGAGAATCCACCTACCCATGCGAACGTATCCAAATTTCCTAAACCAAAATTAAGCGATTGCCCACCCCCCATAGATAGGCCAGCTAAAGCACGGTGTTCACGATCGCTGTATACAGGGTAGTGCTTTTCTACAAAAGGAATCAAATCGGAAAGTAAGTCCTTTTCAAAAGTTGCAAAAGCTTCCACTTTATCCGGCGCCATAATGTTTCCTATAGCACGGTCATCTTTCATAGCACGTCCATTTGGCAGGATTACCAACATAGGTGCTAATTTCTTATCCGCATAAAGATTGTCCAGTATTATTTGCGGATTACCCTGATTAAACCATTCCTTTTCGTCTCCTCCAATACCATGCAATAAATACAGCACAGGATATTTACTCGAAGGAGAAAAGCCTGGGGGTGTGTACACCAATGCCTTGCGATCAACGCCAATCGTATTTGAGTGATAAATGATGGTATCTACTTTTCCTTGCGGTGCATTAGGCCGAACATTATCGTATCCTACTGGCATCGAGGGGATAACATCTTGTGCTTTTATAACTGCAGTTCCCATCAGCAGAAATACCGCTGTAATACAAAATTTCATATTCATAATCAGTTAGTTTAATACGTTTTTAACAAGCTTCTAAAAAATGCTTTCCCATGATCAAGAAGCGATAAATCCATTGGCACTGCATCACTTAATAACCATTCAAAATTATCAATAACCTAATGAAGCAAGCACCACATTTGTGTAAATAAGCGGTAAAAATGTTTAATATCGGCTTATCTCAAGATGTGATATAGGCATATAATTAGATGACTAAATCCTTATAGTGAGCTATTTTTGCTGGTATTCATTTTCTATAAAAATATGCACTTTATCGACTTTTCTTAGTAGTTTTATTCCAAAAGGAACCGAAATATGACAGGAAGTAGAATCAAAAGGGATTTCATTTTACTCAATGTAGGTCATGCTGTCCATCATGCGGATTGGAACTGGAAGAACATATATAGCCCTTTCGCTCGTATTCATTTTGTGGAAAGCGGATCTGCCGAAATTATTCGCGAAAATCACCGTTATACATTAAAGGAAGGGCACTTGTACTTAACTCCTCCGTATGCTAAACATGGCTATGCATGTACAGGTGATCTATCACTTTATTACATTCATATTTATGAGGCTCTGGGTAAACAGCTGAGCATCTTCGATATTCTTGATTTTCCGGTAGAAATAGAAGGGGATGAAATCATTATACCCCTTATCAAACGTTTAGTTGCCATCAATCCTAAGCTTGAGTTACAAGCTTACGATCCGAAAGACTATGATAATTCACCAACACTGATGAAGAATATCAGTCAATATAAGCATATAGGTCCCGCTTTGGAGATGGAAACGGAAGGTATTTTGAAACAGCTAATATCCCGGTTTCTGACACACGCATCCGACAAGAACTTAGGACTTGATGAGCGTATTTTACAATCCATTCATTACATTCACAGCAATGTTGACAAGCACATTAAAATTGAGGAGCTTGCTCAGACCTCTTGTTTAACCGAAGATCATTTTATTCGGCTTTTCAAAAAACAGATGCACAGTACCCCTAGAAAGTATATCAATCAAAAAAAAATTGAACAGGCACAGCTCATGATGCTTGTCAAAGATGTAAGCATTAAAGAACTCGCCTATCGCCTCGGTTTTGACAATATATCTTATTTTAATCGACTGTTCAAAAATATATCCGGCGAAAACCCGGGAAAGATGCAACGTAAAATATTGGCCTTGAGAGAACTGCCGACTATCAAAAAGCATGAATAAGAAAATGCAGCGTGTATTATGATACTTGACACCCTATTTTTAGAAAAAAAAATGCACCTC
>DATMSZ010000187.1:0-3566 GCA_035565175.1 Pseudosphingobacterium sp. | reverse complement strand
GAAGCTATCATGATTTATTTTTCACTCTTGTATATTTTTCAGCTGTGTTCAAGAGAGCGCTATGCTTAGTTCATTTCACCGTGTGATTGACAAATCATGATGGTTTCATCTGTATATAATTTTCCGTTCATTTTTTATTTTTGATAATCAGGTGTATAGCTAGAGCGTAACGTTGATGCCCAGTGTGTATGTTTTGAGCATAGGATAAGCCATGCCTTGCCCAGCTCCAGCACTCAGCTCTGGGTCGGCGCGTTCAATGTTTTCTGGATCCATGTTTGGATTATGCTTAAACATGGGCGACCATGTCCAAAGGTTTTGCCCGGTGAAGTATATGCTAAGATTTTCTACCTTAACTTTTTTTAGCCATGACTTTGGAAGATTGTATCCGATTGAAACGCTCTTCAAACGGATGTAGGCAGCGTTTTGAAGATATCGTGTTTGATTAAAAGTCAGCTCGCCACGGGAGTTGAGTGCTGTATAACCTCGTAAACGCGGAAAGTAGGCGTCTGGATTTTCTTCCGACCACATGTTTTCCACTACATAGGTTGGATGCCAGCTATAGGGTCTATTGTACGGGCCCCAAAACAGAGAATTGTCACTGCCTGGCATGAAATCACGTTTACCAACACCTTGGAAGAAGCTAGTTAGAAAAAAATTGTTCCAACTAAAATTTGCATTAAACCCAAATTGGTAGCGGGACTCGGTGTTTCCGATAATCTTTTGATCTCCTGGGTCATTCAATGTATTGGTCCCTTGATCGATTACCCCATCACCATTAAGGTCCCGAAATTTAAGATCCCCGGGGAGGGGAGTGTTCGCTGCTGATACCCGTATTAGGCTTTGATCTGCGTGGTTATCAATGTCTTGTTGACTGGTGAAGAAACCATCGTTCACAAAACCCCATATATCACCTATGCGTTGTCCTTCATAATAAGTGGTAATGAGATTAAGTGGATTGTTAAATCGGGTAATGAATGCCCTACTATCAGCAAGCGTGAATCTAAGGTCATAATGAATAGGTTTTGCGGTTTTGATCTCATCACGCCAGGCAACTGAAAGCTCCCATCCAATCGTTTTCAGATCTGCGTAATTGCCTTTTGGTACGCCTGTGCCAAAAATGGCGGGTAGGGGCAGACCTACCGTAAACATATTAGTCGTTTTACGCGTATACCAATCAAAAGTTGTGCTAAGTCTGTTTTTTATAAGGGAGATATCGGCCCCCAAATTAATCGTCGTTGCTTTTTCCCAGGTAAGTCCATCGGGGATGACGTTGGGATTAGAAGTGTAATTTGGGGTTATACCACCAAGAATTAAGCCTGATTTAACCACGTTCATGGTTTCTAGGAATTGATAAGGGTCTATGTTGCCATTTCCAAGGCTTCCGTACGAAGCACGTAGCTTCATTTCTCCGATGACGTTTTTTAAATTATTGCGCCAAAAATTCTCTTCTGAAATACGCCATCCTCCTGAGATGGATGGGAAAAATCCCCATTGTTGTCCGTTCGGAAATTTGGAAGATCCGTCATATCGGCCATTTGTTTCCAATAAGTATTTCCCCTCATAATCATATGTGATGCGATAAAAACCGCCAGCTGTGAGCCATTCATCCCCTCCTCCGGTTAAAGTGAAGTTTTGTCCGTCAATCAATGAGAAATCAGGAAGCGATGGGTTGATTAGGTTGTCGCGTTCTACATAACGACGATCAAGTTTAGAGCGCTCGTAGTTGTATCCTAATAAGGCACTTACGTTATGTTTGCCAAAGTGGTTCGTGTATTGGCCATAGGTATTTAGTGCTAAATAAGTGGTGTTTTCGGTTAACTCATTCATCTTATTAATGCCGCGCTCCAGTGACACACCTGGCGCTTTGCTATAGGGAACCGGGGTATAAAGTCGCGTTCGATTATAAAAGGTCTTGTCAAACGTAAAATCGCCATTTATCTTTAATTTGTTGTCGAAAAAATTTGTAAAAAGCCGTGTAGTATTGCGGGTTTGGCGACGGGATTCATCCCAGTGATTATTGCCTGAAATAAAACTTCCAAATACGATAGAGGCGTTTTCTGTTAGCGTTCCATCCGGGTTGCGAAGCATGGCAACCGGAAAGGCCTCATCAGAAATTCTTCGCCAAACAGGGGTGTTACTTGGATGATTTAAGATTGGCGTAAAATAGTCTCTTTCATTAAACGCAATATCGTTTTCAATGCGCAGCCAGTCTTTTGCCTGAATGCTTCCTTTAGCACGAATATTATATTGATTAAATTTATCCGGATTATACCTGAAAATTCCACCTTGATTGTTATATCTTCCAGAAAGATAAAAAGATGTTTTCTCTCCGCTGCCTGAAAAACTTAACTGCTGCTCCATAGATGGTGTATGGTCGGCGTATAGCTCTTTAAGCCAGTCCGTGTTTCCATAATAGACATAGTTTCCGGTTGCAGGATCTATATCTACGGAAGGGGTATTCCCTGCTTCATGTCTCTTGCGGAGTTCTTCCAGGTATTCTTGCGACCATGGGAATACGCTATTTGCTTTTTGTGGATCCGCACTGTAATCATTCCATGAACTAAAAGCATCATTGAACGTTTTTGCCCATGGATAACCTTCTGTTACAAGATCTGGTCGCACTGTATGGTCATTTCTGGAATAGCCAGATGAATAGTTAATAACGGAACGCTCTTTGGTTGGCGTTTTGGTTGTAATTAGCACAACACCAAAACTTCCTCTGGCGCCATAAATGGCTGCAGACGCCGCGTCTTTTAATACGGTAACGCTTTCTATATCATTTGGGTTGAGTAAATCGGCGTTGCCAGGTACCCCATCGATAAGTACCAGTGCTGATCCTTTAGCTCCGATAGAAGTGGTTCCTCGTACATTGAATTCGGCATCTCTTGTTGGTTTTCCATCGGTCATTCGAATGTTCAAATTTGGAATGACCCCTTGTAAACCACGAGTGGTACTTGTTAGTGGTCTGTTTTCAAATACTTCTTTGCCGACCTGGTCTACCGCTCCGGTTAAGTTTGCTTTTTTTTGCGTGCCATAACCCACTACAACGACTTCCTCTAGGTCGGCCTGACCTTCTTTCATGCTTACCTCCATTGAGGAACCGTGTTTTGCCGATAGTGTTTGAGAAATGTAACCGATCATCGAAAAAGATAGTTGGGCACCGAAGGGTACTGTTAAACTAAAGGCGCCTTTTTCATTGGTGGAAACGCCTTGTCGCTTATTGGAGCCAATAACAGAAACTGAAACACCGGGCAGTGGTATTCCATTTTGGTCTTTTACGATTCCTAGAACAGTCTGCTGCTGTTGTGCCATCAGAATCGTACAGCAGAATAGGCAGAAAAAAGCTAGATAAATCTTTCTTTTCATATTAACAATTTTAGTTTGTGGTTTTATTTTGTTTATTATTGTTTTATAATGTTTCCAAAAGTCTGCTTCTTATGTTAATGTCTTGTTAAAAAAATATTATGAAATGGATGATGCTATCTGATAAATAGGGTCTTTTTGTCTAATTTTTGACATTGAACGTCGCATTAAGTCCTTAAAAGATGAAATGGTTATTATTGGTT
>DATMSZ010000186.1:0-4907 GCA_035565175.1 Pseudosphingobacterium sp. | reverse complement strand
GCTGGGGGGAGTATAATCCCGGGTATTGCCAAGGAGCGAGATATGGTATATTTGGTTAATACATCTAGAAAGGGTTTGTTATACGTAGATTTTATGAAAATAGCCGAGCAAACACCTTTCTCAAATGATGATTGGTCATCTTTTCTTCATCTTTCAGAAAGAACAATACAACGGTATAAAAAAGAAAATAAACCGTTTGATCCAATCCATACCGAAAAAATTTTAGAAATAGCCTTATTATATGATAAGGGTGTAGATACTTTGGGCACTTCGACGAACTTTAATCTTTGGCTCGAAACACCAAATGTAGGTCTTGGCGGAGTAATACCTAAAACACTTTTAGACAGTACTTTTGGTATTGCAATATTGCGGAATACATTAATGCGCATCGAAAACGGCATCCCGGCGTGATTGTCTATCGTTTAGTGAAAGAACGCTACAGCCGTGACATCTCGGGTAAAGGAGCTGAGCTTTGTGGTGGTCGTTGGAATAGTATCGGAGTACCTATGCTCTATGCGTGTCAATCAAGAGCGCTAGCTATGGCAGAAGTCGCAGTACATATTCCTTTAGGCCTTTTACCTGACGACTATGTTTTGTTAACATTATTTGTGCCAGATGAAGGGGGAATGAAGACGTTACCGTTTTCGAAACTACCCGCTGGATGGTATCATTACCCTCCGCTGAGCACTACACAACGAATAGGTGATGAGTTTATCAAGGAAGCAGCATATCTAGTATTGCAAGTACCTTCTGCGGTAGTCCGCGAAGATTTTATAGCGCTTATTAACCCTTTTCATATTGATTTTCATGATATTAAAATAATAGATAGCAGCCCTTTTGTTTTTGATAAACGCTTATTTCAACATTCTTCATGAAGAACGATAAATCAACCATCCGTGCCTGGGCCATGTTTGACTGGTCTAATTCTGCTTATAACCTTGTTATTACCTCCACCATATTTCCTGCCTATTATACTGCCATTACAACAGGCGATCAAGGAGGTGACCAGGTAAGCTTTTTTGGGTTCAAGTTTATTAATACGGCTTTGGCAAATTATTCGCTGGCCGTTGCTTATTTGATAATGGCACTTATGCTACCAATACTTTCTGCAATTGCTGATAATAGGGGAAATAAAAAGGCCTTCATGAAGTCCTTTACCTATCTCGGGGCCATTGCTTGTATGGGATTGTTCTTTTTTAAACTAGATACGTTAGAATGGGGTATTATTTGCAGTACGCTAGCTGCAATGGGATATATTGGAGGGGTCTTGTTTAATAACTCGTACCTGCCGGAAATTGCCACAGTTGAGGAGCAAGACCGTGTAAGTGCCCAAGGCTTTGCCTATGGGTATATCGGTAGCGTCGTACTTCAAATTATTTGTTTCGTTTTTGTGTTAAAGCCCGAATGGTTTGGCATTATTGATCCTTCCTTTTCTCCACGCTTATCCTTTTTACTCGTAGGTTTATGGTGGATAGGATTTTCGCAAATTCCTTTTTCGAAGCTTCCTGCCGGGAAAGCAAATGGCAAAAAAATAAATAAACAACTATTAAGAAGTGGTTTTAATGAGCTAAAGTCTGTTTGGAATAAAATCAAACGGTTGAGAAGTTTAAAAAGGTTTCTCGGGGCTTACTTTTTTTACGCTATGGGTGTGCAAACCACTATGCTGGTAGCAGCGGCTTTTGGTGAGAAAATTCTACATTTGGGTGCTTCAAAACTAATTGTTACGATCCTTATTATTCAGTTGGTGGCGATATTAGGCGCTTTTTTAATGTCATCACTAGCAAAGCGAATGGGGAATATCCAGGTATTATCAATGGTGGTGTTAGTCTGGATTGGCGTCTGTATTAGCGCCTATTATATTAGTACCGAGAGTCAGTTCTATATATTGGCTGCCGTAGTTGGACTTATTATGGGAGGCATACAATCCTTATCCCGGTCTACTTACTCCAAGCTTATTCCTGCTCATGAAGAAGATACAACGGCCTTTTTTAGTTTTTACGATGTTACGGAAAAATTAGCTATCGTGATCGGTTTGTTTTCTTTTGCTTTCATAGAAGAATTTACAGGAAATATCAGATATTCAGCTTTATGTTTAGCTTTGTTTTTTATTTTAGGCTTATTTTTCTTGGGGCGGATATGGATGCAGCATAATAAAGAAAAGGATTCATTAAAGCATGTGGTATAGTTTATGTTATACTCCCTGAAATAAAAATATTCAATTTTCTGAAATAAAGAAGAAATAGAGAGGAATTTTAATGCAAGTAGACTTATTTATACCTTGTTTTATTGATCAACTATATCCTGGTACAGCTTTTAATACGATAAAAGTGTTGGAGAAAGCGGGGTGTAAAGTAAGTTATAATCCCGAACAAACCTGTTGTGGTCAGCCCGCCTACAATGCTGGTTTTTGGGATGAAGCAAAAATTATTGGTAGTAAATTTTTGGAGGACTTTTCTGCTGCCAAATATATCGTTTCTCCCTCTGCGTCTTGTACGGGCATGGTGAAAAATGCTTACAATGATTTATTTACCAACTCCATGGTGCACAATCAATGTCGAGCAATCCAGTCCAATATCCATGAACTTTCTGATTTTTTGGTGAATATCCTTAAGAAGGATTACTTTGGTGCTGAATTAGAAGGTAAAGCTGTTTACCATGATTCTTGTTCGGCGCTCAGAGAATGTCGAATAAAAGATGAACCACGGCAGTTACTAGCCAATGTAGAAGGTTTAGAATTGCTGGAGATGCGTGATACCGATATGTGTTGCGGCTTTGGAGGAACATTCGCTGTTAAATTTAGTGGTATATCGACTGCAATGGCCGAGCAAAAAGTGAATAATGCACTTGACGCCGGCGCAGAATATATTATCTCTACGGATGCCTCTTGTTTACTCCATTTACAAGCGTATATAGATAAGCAAAATATCCCGATAAAGACCATGCATCTAGCGGACGTTTTGGCGCATGGATGGGGGAATGTATAGATCTTTAGTTATTCGTTACTTGTTATTCGTTACTAGTAGTTAGCTTATGATCATTTGTGCAAAATTCACAACAAAATTAGGTTGAAAGCCGATTTCCGGTGACCAATAAGAACTTAAATCTTGCTTCTTGCCCTTTTGGTTCCCATTTTTTTTTCTAAATTGCAAGCTAATACAAACCATAAAATCATGAACAATAGAAGAGAATTCTTAAAGCAATTGGGGGTAGGAGCTTTAGGCCTTTCCGTATTACCAAATTTGCCTTTAGATGCTTTTGCGTCAACTAACAAAAAATTTTTCTTTGACATATCTTTGGCGCAATGGTCGCTTCACAAAACGCTGTTTGCAAAGCAGTTAGACAATCTAGCTTTTGCTGAAACAGCGGCTAAAAAGTATGGCATTTATGCAGTGGAGTATGTTAATCAGTTTTTTAAAGATAAAGCAACTGATAAGACCTACCTTCAGGAGATGAACAAACGTGCAAAAGATAATGGTGTTAAAAATGTATTGGTTATGATTGATGGGGAAGGAGATCTGGGCGATTTGAACGATACCATACGAAATACAGCAGTTGAAAACCATTATAAATGGGTAGAGGCGGCAAAATTTCTAGGTTGTCATTCCATCAGAGTAAATGCTAGAGGAAAAGGTACACCTGAAGAAGTAAAAAGTGCAGCCGTTCAAGGGTTAGGTAAACTAAGCGAATTTGCTGCTAAACACAAAATAGGTGTAATAGTGGAAAATCATGGTGGCATTTCTTCAGACGGACAATGGTTAAGTGCTGTTTTGAAGCAAGTAGGTATGAAAAATTGTGGTAGCTTACCGGATTTTGGTAATTTTTATGAGTACGACCGTTATCAAGGAGTAACCGATTTAATGCCCTATGCGAAGGGAGTAAGTGCAAAAACCCATGATTTTGATGCCGATGGAAATGAGACCCAAATCGACTATTTAAAAATGATGAAGATCGTGAAGGACGCGGGTTATAAGGGTTATGTAGGGATAGAATATGAAGGTGAGAAGTTGAGCGAAGAAGAAGGAATAAAGAAAACTAAACTTTTATTAGAAAAAGTAGGGTCGGCCTTAGGCTAAGTCTCCGTCTTCTGTATTAAAATTCTCCCGAGCTTATCTTTTTTCTTGATAAATTCGGTAAGTATCTATAGTTTTGGATAAAACCCCTAGTTGAAAAATTAGGGGTTTTATTTGGGAATAAACTATAGCTTAATAAACCAATTAATATAAACATAACCTTAACATAACATTCTGAGGACATTTGTTAGCTATTTTCGCACGTGCTTATGTAAAAATTCGTGCCAATAACTTTAGGCGATTTATTAATGGACAATCTACAGGGACGTACATGTTGGAGAGCTTTCATCAGCGGTAATGACGAAGCTTTTGAAGATATCTATCGTCTATATATAGATCGACTTTTTTCTTTTGGCTTGAAGTATAATACGGATCGAGATCTCGTAAAAGATTGTCTACAGGATGTTTTTGCAAATATTTATTACTATCGGGCAAACTTGAATCCGGATGCAAACCCGCTTTCTTACTTGTTCACGGCATTAAGAAATGGCATTTTTGCTAAAATAAAGAAGGAGAACAAGGAACGCGACCTACCTCATGAAATTGATCACTTATTTATGCTGGAGTGGAGTCCTGAAACTACATGGATAAAAAAAGAAGAGGATAAACTACTCATAGCGAAACTTCAGCAGTTAATTAAAAAACTTCCCACACGTCAGCAAGAGATTATTTACCTCAAATTTAATGAAGAGCTAGGTTATGAGGAAATTGCTGAAATGTTAACTATTTCTATACCTACCTGCCGCACCTTAGTTTATCGCGCAATTAAACAATTAAGGGAAAATATTGAACATGTTCCATTAGCACAGGTATTTTGTCTTTTCTTCAATAAATCAA
>DATMSZ010000185.1:0-4908 GCA_035565175.1 Pseudosphingobacterium sp. | reverse complement strand
AGAAATTATCGCAGAGATTTCTAACAAGACAGGTTTAGAAAAAGTAGATGTACAGGAAACTGTTGAAGCATTTTTTAAAGTAGTAAAAGGTGCTATGATCGAAGGTGAAAATGTTTACGTTAGAGGATTCGGTAGCTTTGTTGTAAAGAAAAGAGCTAAAAAAACTGCTCGTAACATTTCTAAAAACACCGCTATCATTATTCCAGAGCACTTCGTTCCAAGCTTTAAACCAGCAAAAGTTTTTGTTGAGAGAGTAAAAAACGGCAATAAATAATTCTGCTTTAAATCATTTAGTATTTATCCATCATGCATAAATCAAAACAAATAATAGTTATTGTGCTCGTAGTAGCCCTGATGGGCGTGTTGCTTGCGCAACCTATTAAGGGATTGATTAAGCAAGACAAGGCCGAACAGGCAGAACAACAAGCCACGGAAAATGCTAATGGTGCTGATGTAAATCTTGCATCCGTTTCTGTTGTTGCAAAACAAGGATTGGATGCTAGTTTGGTTAAGCAAATAGTAGATGTTGAGAATGCGCTACCTGGAAGCACCGGTGAGGATCGGCTAACATTATTGAAAAAGCTGGCTTCCCATTGGGACGATGTTGCAAAGCCAGCTCCCTTAGGTTTTTCTTATGAAGAAATTGCCAAGATAGATCCTACTTACGAAAATTGGTTAAAAGCGGGAGATGCCTTTACTGCCGCCTATGAAAATCTTCAGGACACTCTTGTTGCACCGGCACTTACCAAGCATGCGCAGAGCGCTTATCAAAAGGCCTTAGATCTTAACCCTCAGAGTTTAGCGGCTAAGACCGGCTTAGGAACGGCCATCGTAAATGGTGGTGGTGCTCCTATGCAAGGTATAGCAATGCTTATGGAGGTTGTGAAAGAGGACCCCAAAAATTTAAAGGCGAACACGAACCTTGGAATGTTTTCCATGCGCTCTCGCCAGTTTGACAAAGCTGTAGATAGGTTTAAAACCGTTATCGAGATCAAGCCAAGCGCCGAAGCTTGGTTTTACCTAGCTACTAGCTATGAAAATATTGGCTTGAAAGCTGAAGCTATAAAAGCTTTTCAAGAAAGTAAAAAGATAGCTGCAGACCCAAGCTTATCACAGTTCATCGATCGTAAGGTGGATGAATTAAGCAAGTAATTTATTAATTTATTAAAAAACATTTAAAAATTTTAAGCTATGCCAAGCGGAAAGAAAAGAAAAAGACATAAAATGGCTACTCACAAACGTAAGAAACGTTTAAGAAAGAATAGACATAAGAAAAAATAATGCCATTTAGATGCGCCAAACATGGTAGCCTGCTTCTCAACGAGATGCAGGCTATTGTGGTTGATGCCTAGTGTATTATTGTTGGATTCAATAATTGGATCCCTTATTATGTTTGTTTTTAATCAAACAATCTTATGGTTTAACCGAATTTGCATAAAGGAATGTGTTTTTGGATGTTACTTTATGCGCTTTCAAAATAAGAGTAGCTGTTGGTAAAGGAATTAATAGTAGATTCTTCCCCGGAGACGGGGACAACTATTGCTTTACTGCAGGATAAACAGCTTGTTGAACTCAACAAAGAGCAAGTAAATAATAATTACGCCGTTGGCGATATTTACTTAGGTAGGATTAAAAAAATCATGCCTGGGCTCAATGCTGCGTTTGTAGATGTGGGCTATTCTAAAGATGCTTTTTTGCATTATTTGGATCTGGGCCCTCAGGTACAGTCGCTCATCAAGCTTACCAAATTAGTAAAGAATGGCAGTTATAAAGATAAACTGCTCAATAGTTTAAAGCTAGAAAAAGATATAAATAAGGCTGGAAAGATTTCTGAAATCTTGAGTCGGAATATGCTGCTCCCCGTTCAGATTGCTAAAGAACCAATCTCAACAAAGGGACCACGACTAAGCTCCGATTTGTCAATTGCAGGAAGATTTGTGGTACTTGTGCCTTTTTCTGATGTCGTTTCGATCTCAAAGAAAATTAAAAGCAATACAGAGCGAAACAGACTTAAAAAAATTGTCGAGGGTATAAAACCTCAAAATTTCGGCGTCATCATCCGAACAGTATCTGAAGGGAAAGGTGTTGCTGAATTAGAGAAAGACTTACGAGATTTAATAACCAAGTGGGAGTCTTTCAGTAAAAGATTAGCGTCCACAGAGCCTGCTAAAAAGATACTGGGTGAAATGGATAGAACTTCCACTATTTTGCGCGACATCTTAACCGATGAGTTTTCTCATATCTATATCAATGATCAGATCATTTATGACGAAACGCGTTCTTATATACAGGATATTTCTCCAGATCTAGAAAAGATAGTAAAGCTTTATAAGCACAAAGATCCAATATTTGAACATTTTGGTGTTGAAAAGCAAATTAAGGCTGCCTTCGGTAAAATTGTTAATCTACAAGGCGGTGCTTATCTGGTAATAGAGCATACTGAAGCCTTACATGTAGTTGATGTAAATAGCGGCAACAGAACGGCAAATAAAGAAAACCAGGAAGACAATGCCTTGCAAGTAAACAAGGAAGCCGCGAAGGAAATTGCGCGTCAACTACGTTTGAGAGATATGGGAGGTATCGTGGTGATTGACTTTATCGATATGCATAAGCCCACAAATCGTAAAGAATTGCACGACTATCTTAAGGAGTGTATGGGAAATGATAGAGCAAAGCACACTATTTTACCCCCTAGTAAATTTGGACTTGTACAGATAACACGGCAGCGTGTACGCCCGGAAATGACTGTCGTTACAAATGAAAAATGTCCGGCATGCGGTGGAACAGGAGAAATTAGGGCAAGCATAGTGCTCATGGATGACATTGAAAGTAACTTGAGTTACGTGCTTAATGAACAAAATGAAAAGCACATTACCCTATGCGTCCATCCCTATGTTTCGGCATTTATTAAGAAAGGATTTATATCCCGTAGGATGAAATGGTTCTTTCAATATGGGAAATGGATAACAATTAAACCCATTGCCTCTTATTACATGAATGAATTTCATTTCCTGAACTCAAAGGAAGAAGAGATTAAATTATAAAAGGATTATTTTTAAAAGCCTTACTCTTGCTTTGCCGGAGTAAGGCTTTTTTATAACCTGAATTCTATTATTATTTTCGGTTCAGAACGCTTTGAAATGGTTAGATTCAACTGGAAAGAACGAAGGAATAGCGGGCTATTTCGAGGCGTTTTCAGGAAGAAGGTGGCCGTTTCAAAGTGAAAAATGGAAAAAGCTAATCCAATAGCTTCTCCAGGTTACGTTACCTTCGCTTGTCTTATGCCGATAGGCCCGCGCGAAGGTGCCTTATCTGGCTTTGCTATTGAATTTCTGAACTCATAAAGAATAATCGAATTTAGGTTTATAGAATAAATTGATATATTTACCCTTGTTACATACGAACATCACCTCTGCGTATGTAGTTAATAATTAGCGCTAATTTTTCATTTTATGGCTAAAAGCAAAACAACTTATTTCTGTCAAAACTGTGGGTATGAATCGGCTAAATGGTTAGGAAAGTGCCCTTCCTGTAGCCAGTGGAATACCTTTGTTGAAGAATTGGTTGAAAAAGCAGGAAATAAAGTGCCTGATTGGCGTAGTGGAAGCTCCCTTGCAAGGAAGACAAATAAAGCAGCTGTTATCCATGAAATTGTTTATCAGGAAGAACAGCGGATAAACACACCCGATAAAGAGCTAAATCGCGTATTGGGTGGCGGTATTGTTGCCGGATCATTGGTTCTGATTGGAGGAGAGCCGGGGATTGGGAAGTCGACCCTAATGCTACAATTAGCATTAACGATGCCTGGTGTTAAAACACTATATGTATCGGGAGAAGAAAGCGAACAACAACTAAAGATGCGCGCAGAAAGACTTATGCAATCTGCAAAAGCTAATTGTTATATACTGACAGAAACGTCTACACAGAATATTTTTAAGCAGATAGAAGCTGTAGAACCTGATCTTGTGATTATTGATTCTATACAGACACTCCATTCTTCACAAATCGATTCAACCCCGGGAAGTGTATCACAGGTAAGAGAATGTACCGCTGAATTATTGCGGTTTGCAAAAGAATCGTCAACACCTGTTTTTATCGTAGGGCATATTACAAAGGATGGAGCCATTGCCGGGCCAAAGGTGTTAGAGCATATGGTAGACACTGTGCTCCAATTTGAAGGGGATAGACACCATATGTATCGTATACTGCGGGCGGTTAAAAATCGTTTTGGTTCTTCGTCAGAATTGGGTATCTACGAAATGCATGGTACAGGATTAAGAGAGGTTTCCAACCCGTCGGAAATTCTGCTCTCACAAAGAGAATCACCCTTAAGTGGTATAACGATAGCGGCTATGTTAGAAGGTGTTAGGCCCATGCTGATAGAAGTGCAAGCTTTGGTGAGTAATTCTGCATATGGTACACCACAACGTTCCTCTACCGGTTTTGATACGAAACGAATGAATATGCTGTTGGCCGTATTGGAGAAACGTTTCGGATTTCGATTGAGCGCACAAGATGTGTTTTTGAATATAGCGGGCGGGTTAAGAGTGGAAGATCCGGCTATTGACCTAGCAGTTATAAATGCAATTATTTCTTCACAGCAGGATATTGCCCTGTCAAATAATATTGCCTTTGCTGGTGAGGTAGGACTTTCGGGTGAAATCCGTGCAGTTAATAGAGTTGAACAACGTATTGCAGAGGCAGAAAAATTAGGGTTTGAACAGATCTTTATATCAAAATATAATAGTAAAGGACTCGATATTTCTAAGTATAATATTAAAATCACCTGGGTAGCCAAAGTAGAAGAGGTCTTCGGAGCCTTATTTGGCTAAATATATAATAAATATTACATAACACCGAGGTGCAAAATCAGCGGTTTGCAGAAAAAAATGCTATTTTTGTGTCGAT
>DATMSZ010000184.1:0-15763 GCA_035565175.1 Pseudosphingobacterium sp. | reverse complement strand
ATAAAAGCTCTATCTATTAATTGCAAATTCAATTTTTTCAAGGTAGCTGGTAAAATTTCGAAAAAAGCATCATAAACATTGATAGAACGATTGAGCGGAATTAATTTTAGATCGGGATCATCCGACAGATCTAAAGGAACCTGATAAGAAGAATTACTCTTTAAGTTATGTGTGCCACCATCTCCAAAATTAGTGGATAAAGAGTTTTTTGGATATACGAAATACTTGTTTGTAACTACCAAATATTTGATAAAAAATTTCAGCCAGGAAGAATTCGGCCACGAAATAACCTCGGAGGGTATTAAATCTTCAACATCTAATTGCTGCCCCTTGTTATACCATTCTTTAAATTCTTTCCACTGCTTAGCCGTCCATGCTTGTCCCCACGAGGATGCGATTTGTAAAAAATACACATCAGAATTACGCTCCCCTAAAACTTCAAAGGGTAGTTTATTACAAAAATTTCTCTTGTGGTTATATAATGAAATACCTCCTATTTCAGGACTATTATTATAGAAACTTAACATTGTCTGTGCATATGTATAAAAATATGGGCTAACAACTAAATCATCCTCCAGCATAATAATTGATTGATATTGACTTGTTAAGTCTCCACAGGTCAAAACATGTTTCCTTAGTCCCAGATTTTCGTTATGATTTATTACTAACTTATTTCCATGATTCCATGAAAACTTATTAGCGATATCAAGCACTTCCCTCCTAGCTTCCGAATTCTGGTAATCGATGCTGATGACCATATCAATGTCGTCATGGCAATATTGGCCGTTCCGAATGGAAGACAGCAACCTTTCGAGCGATTTAGGCCGGTTAAAACCAACGATAACTATAGCAGGTTTCATTTTTTGTTCATCAAATCAGCACTATCTTGGCTATTAACGATATCCTTTACAAGATTTTCAATCATGCTGCCATTATTCTTATGTTTATCTTCCATGAGGTTCAGGAGAACGTCTCTTCTTCCTACCAGATCAATCAATTTATCCCTGACTTCAGTAACATTCTTCCGATAATCCAGCACCATATCATATATCGCATTGTCTTTATATATACCGGCAATTTTTTTATTGTGCAAGGGATTGATAAAAGGAATGGATAACGTTTTACAGATCGTCCCCAACAATAGAACGTGAAGACGATTACTAATAATCAAGTCAGCCCCCGTATATAAATGCACTGCTTCATCTAATGATAGCAATCTATCTATAAATTCAACTTCAAACTGCTTAGAAAACAGGTCGGCAAGTTCCAGGGAAGCCTCGCGATCATATTGGACTTGGTAGGAAACAACAATTTTATAATTAACAAAAGATGATTGAGACAGCACGGTAAATAAGTGATGTTTTATCACAGAAAAAAAGTCACCATCGTAAGTTGCTCCTCGTTGGTTCCCTCTAAAACTTATTAGTATATATCCCCCATACACAACACGCTCGCAGTCAACGTGTTTAGGATGATAGACCCAAGCTAAGTCGGGAAAATAACGGACATTGGAAAAACGAAAACGAGCAGCCTTGGCTATGGACTGCCTATCTCTTATTCCATACATGTAATAGGTTCTTGAAAACAGCGATTCTACAATCATATTGGGCACATCAAAAGCATCATTCAGGGAAATGCCCAGGCGCAATATTCGGCATCCCATGCGTTTTAACTTGCGTAAGCGAGAGATAAAAAACCAAGCTCTTGCTAATGCGCTTTTAAACCCCATAGCTGCAAAGTCGCCTGGAACAAAAACCAGATAGTACATATCTCCAGATGATGTTTGCAATTTATTTTCAACAAAATCATAAAGACTTTGGCTGGTAATTGCAGATAGCTGTTGATCATTCTCTGTTAAAAGTTGTGTGACAAAGGTTTCCGGCTTATTATTATCATCGATAATGACTTGCCCGTGTTTTCTCAATAAGGCAACCAGCGATTTATTAATCAGCAGGTCCCCGGTATTGCTATATTGGGTTGAAGGATTGTATAAAAAATAGTTCATGCCACCTTTTTTAACTTTTAACTTTGATCATTTTGCCAAGAACCATTCTAACCATATTATTGATCATATTGCGTTCCTGCAAAGAGATTCCTGCAAGGTATATCAATACAATATAAAAAAGGATAGTGATGGTGAAAAATGGCATAAGCTGCCAGATGTCGCTACTTAATTCAATCTTTTCATAGGTCAGACATGCTGCCAAAAATATAATAACTGACGGAATCAGCGGTATCAGCACAACCTCTTTCAGAAAAAGAGATATTGGAAATGCAGTGAGAATACGAAAATAGTAAACCCTAAAACAACTTGCTATGAACTCTAGGGAAACGCTGCTTATCATCACAGCTTCTGCTGGATAGCCAGCCTTTAATGCAAAATAGCTTATTGGGACCGTCAATATTTGTATCGTACCGACAACAAGCTGATAGCGCTTGATTTTGCCAATGGCCTGCGTTGCAGTCATGATTCCCATACTGAACTGCTGGGTCAGATTCAGCACCAACATATACCGACAAAACGAGATGGTATATTCAGGGACCTGGCCAAGCCAAAAATCTAATACCTGAGGCATGGCAATGAACATCGGGATTGAAACTATTGCATTAAGATAAAACGAAAATTTACCCGCAAAAACAGACAATCGTAACATCCGTTGCCTATCTCCTGCACCCTCACTTTTCATCATCTGGGGACGTATGGTTTTCATCATGGTCGTGGAAAGAAATGACATTTGATTATTTACCTGGCTGGCAATTGAATAGGCGGCATTGACAATGGTAGAATAAAATAAATTTAAAACCATTGCCACTCCCTGACTTCTCGAAAGCCCACAGACTACCCCAAACAGATTCCAACTGGCAAATGAACCCATTTCCTTCATTAACGACCGGTCATACACTTTCAAAATTTTCACGGAGCACTCCTGATATTTTTTGCGACAGTAAACTTGCTTGATAACCCCGACAAAGACAGCGCTAGCCATGGTCAAGAAACCATACACCACAAGTTTGTCTTGCAACACAAACGTGAGCAAAATGGCAACAGTAAGTTTTAATACACTTTCTAGAATATTAATCAGGGCCACAAATGTCATATTCTCATGGGCATTGACAACAGCGTCATAGGGAACCGAGATAATCGAAACAAAACTGGAAACAACTGTGAAGTGGAAGATTACCTTTGCTGCCGACAGCCTGCTGGGGTCTATATTTAATTTTGTTTCAAGGAAATAGCCCCCCAATAATTCAAAAACGCAGATCAAAAGTAGACCAAGTAGGATATGGATCAGCATACTGTTGCCCAGCACTTGTTTGATCTTAACCATGTCTCCCGTTCCCATATGGAAGGAAAGATAACGTTGCGTCGAAGTGGTCATAGCGGCATTGAGAAAAGACAGCATTGCTATGACTCCTCCAACTACGTTGAATAAGCCATAGTCGCTGGCACCTAGATTATTTAAAATCAAACGTGTAGAATACAGACTTATGCCGATCGTGACAAGCATCCTTCCATATAATATGGCCGTGTTAAAAACGATTTTATTTCCAGGTCTCATCAGTTTACTTTTATATATATAATGCGTATATTTATCCTGGTCAACTTAATCTCCTCCTGTTTTGCAGCACAAGTACAATTAAGGAACTACCCCCACCTACTTAAAATGAGGTTCCTATTACCACTAATATTGAACGTCCGGATTTTCACGTAGTAAGGAAAACACCTTATTTTATCCTGACAGATGTTCCCATTGAGTTTTGTTATCTTTTTTAAATATTTCTAGATCCGCGGCAACCATTTCCCTGCAGAGAGTTGGTAAATCATATTCGGGTACCCAGCCCAGTTTAGTCTTTGATTTAGTAGGATCACCAATAAGCAGCTCCACCTCGGTTGGACGGAAATAGGTGGGGTCTACCGACACTACTTCCTGCCCAACCTCTAATTCAAAGGCAGGATTATTAACTTTTTTTATGAAACCTTTTTCATTCACCTCTTCTCCTTTGAATTCGATCTCCGCCCCCACTTCTGCAAAAGCCATTTTGACAAAATCGCGCACCGGCGTGGTGATACCCGTAGCAATTACATAATCTTCTGCTTTATCCTGTTGCAAGATCAGCCACATCGCCTTTACATAATCTTTGGCATGCCCCCAATCCCGACGGGCATCCAGGTTGCCCAAAAACATTTTTTCTTGCAGACCCAACGAAATAGCAGCTACCGCCCGAGTAATCTTTCTGGTTACAAATGTCTCTCCTCTCAATGGGCTCTCATGGTTAAATAAAATACCATTACAAGCAAACATATTATAAGCCTCACGGTAGTTTACAGTAATCCAATAGCCATAGAGTTTAGCTACCGCATAAGGGCTGCGAGGGTAAAAAGGGGTAGTCTCACTTTGAGGTACTGCCTGCACCAAGCCATATAATTCAGAAGTAGAGGCCTGGTAAATACGTGTTTTCTTCTCCATTCTTAGGATCCGTATAGCTTCCAAAATCCGAAGGGTCCCAATACCATCGGCATTCGCTGTATATTCCGGTGTGTCAAAACTCACTTTAACGTGGCTCATAGCGGCAAGGTTATAAATTTCGTCCGGCTGTGTTTCCTGAATTATACGGATAAGATTCGTGCTATCGGTCATATCGCCATAATGCAATTTAAATCGGACGTTTTTGCTATGGGGGTCTTGGTATAGGTGATCAATACGATCTGTATTGATCAGTGATGAACGTCTTTTGATGCCATGCACCAGATAGCCTTTTTCCAGCAACAACTCTGCTAAATAAGCGCCATCTTGTCCGTTTACTCCCGTTATTAATGCTGTTTTCATTTGTTGTATTATTTATGAATCGATGACCTTAGACAATCTTTTCCATTACATTTTTAGAGCTCATTACCCAAATGAAAACTCGTATTTTTTTTACTTTTTCCATTTAGCTTTGGAATTTTCGTATTCCTAAATTCTTTAAAATAGGCACTTATTCATTTAAAATATAAATCAACCTAATTTACAGCCGCCAAAGGTGAAACATTTTGACTCGAAAATTAACCCGCATCAGCCACAAAACCTATATAATAAGACCATTTCAATCAAAGAGAACCGCTATATCTTCGTTCTTTTACTGGCATACGTGTCTTTACGATCCCCAAAAAAGGAAGCTCAATAGGCTTGCTTATCACCGATTAATAAGCGCCAAAAAGTTAGAAATATAATTTTCAAATCAAGCAAGAATGTCCAATGTTCGATATACCAAATATCATGTTGTATCCGGGCTTTTAAGAGACTTGGATCTGAAGACTCTCCTCTCAGGCCATTCACTTGGGCCCAGCCTGTAATACCGGGTTTGGCCTGATGCCTTACTAAATAATTTTTTATGGTATAGGAAGATTCTCGATTCATCAAGGAAGCATGAGGTCTCGGGCCGACAACAGACATTTCCCCTAATAATACATTAAAAAACTGAGGAAATTCATCTAAGCTTACCTTTCGCAAAAATTTACCTACTTTTGTAATTCTAGGATCTTCCTTTTTCGCCTGCTGAAACTTGCCCTGGTCATTCGTTTCCGGAGCCTGTAAATACATAGACCGAAATTTGTAGCAAGAAAAAGGTCTGTTGCGTTTGCCCCATCGCTCCTGTTTATAAAATACTGAGCCCCGAGAATTAATTTTTATTGCCAATGCTATAATTGGAAAAAGCCATGAGCAGATAAAAACCAACACAAATACACTAAAAAGCACATCAAAACAGCGTTTCGCAAATTGATTATACACATCTTCCAGCGGTTCATTCCGGAAGCTTAACAAGGGAAATCCGCCTACCATGCTAAAGCTGTACATACCCGAGTTTGTCATCTGGAAAGCGCTAGGAAGAATTCTTAACCTAACCGCATGCGAACTTAGCACCGAAGCTATCTCGTTTGTACTATAGGGCAAATCGGGCGATTCACTAATAAAAACCTCATCAATATCCATCAAACCATCCATAGGCACATCATTCACCATTAGAACTCTTTCGCCATACCCCTGCCCAGCATTACTAGTAAGGCTCAGTTCTCCTTGTATATATCGAACCAACTGATAACCATAATATTTATTTTCACGCAAAAATCTACAAAATTCCTTACCAACATCCCCTCCCCCAATCACCAAAGCTCTTTTTCGAATGTAACCAGTTTTGTAAAGAAAAAAAAATAAATTCTTTAATACAATTTTACCCAACGGCAACAAAAAAAACAATAAAAAGGCATAAATAACTACAAATGAGCGGGAATATCCTCCTTCTTTCATTACGAACATATAAACTATAGTTAACAAAACCTGCCATAAAATAGGATTGACCGTTTTAAACAACTCACGCATCTGGTTCTCCTGCATTCGATCTTGATAAATATTGTTAGACCTAGCAGTAAAATACCAACCACATGTAAGAAACAACAAAAAGCCGACGTCATGTAATTCCAATCGCACCTCGCTTTCACCACTGTAGAACGTCGCTATTGAAAAGGAAAAGGCAAGAAGTGACAAGTCAGTTAATAATTGACAAAAGAAAAAAAAATTCCGGTCGTTGTTTGCCATATCTTTATTATAAGTTTCTATATAAGTTTATTATTGCAAGATAATTTCGAAAGAACTATTTTAAAGTAAAGGTAATGATACGTTGTGCATCACCGAAGCATTCGGCACAAATCGTTACATTTTGTTGAGAGACGACATACTACACAATCTTTCGATTATTTTGAGAAATTTTTACTTTTTTATCTCTCTTAAGCTCCTTTGATATGGTATCAAAAGCCTTATTAGTCACCTGTTTAAAGAGCTGTTTCATCCTATATTTCACAGATTCCTTCGCTGGGCTACAAGTTTTCATGATGTATTATATTTAATGACTCCTAATCCAACAAGAATCTTATCTCTATTTCAACAAGACAAGCATCTAACTATCAAGAAATAAACTTTACAACTCGTTGTTCCAATATCATTCATAAATTAACATGCATACAACATTACTGGGATTTTCAAAATAAACATCACATTCAATTAACAAAAAATCATATTTTTTCACAGTACAAATTTTTGAAACATGTTTGTGCCATATAATTGTTAATTTTAAATCCGCTGGATAATGAGATTGAGCAAAGCTATTAAAATGTATTTTCATCTACTTCCCTAATTGTCCAAAAAAACATTAGAATAAGACAGAAAATGACTAACACCGAGGAAGGAAGACAAAGACGTGTGCCCCAGCAGAGAGAAGAATCTTAAAATTAAACGGATATCACATTCATGATAGTGAAACAATCCTTGCGTTACTCTGGACGTCCGCCGAATAAGGTAGAGCATGAAAAAAGGGTCTCTTAACTTATTTGGGTTTATTCAGGATTAAATAACAAAACAAATACCATCACTAAAAACGATATATCATACCGATACGCAACTGAAAATTATTTTTATCTAAACGTTCAAAGTTCCAGAATTCTCCTTTATCTAAAGTAGACTCACCTATTTCATATTGGTAATTATAGGCATGCATATACGTCAGGCTCCCTGTAAAGATAAAGTTTTTATAGTCCCATACACCATTGACCGCCCCACTAATATCTACCCAATTTCTACGTATATCGCCGCTTGCATCATAATAAAAATCGTTCTGATGTACAAGACGCTCCAACTGTATACCAATCTGTTTCATGCCGCGTACCCAATCGATACTGAAGGATTGCAAATTACTCCCTGGCCCGATACCTGCACCCAATACTTGTCCCAAATTGGTATAACCGTGTTTTACAATATCGCTGACGTACCAAGTTGGACTTTGCCGCACCTGTGCAGTACGCGATCGCTCTAACTGGGTAAACTCTAAATTAAGTTGCAACAAATCCTGCTTAGCCCCTCTTAAAGGCACTAATTTGGTGAAACCAATTACGTAGGCGCGTGAATGCTCTAATTCTACGGCTAAGTCTCGACTGTTCCACGCAGGGGCGTTCCGTCCGTATTCAGCGTAAATTTCGGCCTTTCCTTTAGGAAAAGCCCAACGGCCAAATACCGAGCTGTATTGATCACGCATTTTCTCTGTTTCTGCATCTGTCGGCCTATCCGGGTCCTCAGTGTTGAATCGATCAGAACTTGAGCCCAATAAAGGAAAGATATTATTCAGGGAACTTCCACCGTCGTTATGATAACGTATGAAGCTGCGTATAAGTCCGAATGACAAGCCGGGCACCCATTTGGGCTGATAAGAAAGAATAATTCCCGAAAGATAACGCCAATCGTCCCTTTTTGGTTCATAATATTTGTCGTAATGGTCTGGATTTCCTTGTGGTGTCGGAAAAAAACCCGAGGCTTGTAGACGGCCGGCAATAAGCTGTCCTTCGAAAGAACCAATCGGTGTTCGGATGGGCCGAGTAGTATTTAACGTTAAATGGGCAAAACCGGGAGCTGTATTGCTCATCAGCAATGCGTTACGCTTGCTGGGGCCCCACCAAATATTTTCGGTGGATAAACCGATAACTAAGGGTTCGAAATTGAATTTAACGAAGCTTTGGCCCCAAAAAGCTTTATTATAGCTATTGTCGCCGAAACGTTCGGGCATATCTATATTATTTGCCCACTGATACCAAGCCTTCCAAGAAGGTTCTGTTTTTCCATCAAAACCTGTATAAGCTCGGTTTTGGGCTGTCACAAATTCTGGACGGAATTGTACGCTAATAAATTTATAAGAGGCGTAAACACCTGCACTGAACATGGTCTGCAGACCACGAGAAGGAATCATCGCTCCGTCATTCCAACCGTAAGGATAGGCACTAGTGTATTGGTTCTGCCAAACTACAGGCATCAGTTGCAACATTCCCTCGCCTCCAAGAATAGTGATGGCACTACGATCTCTTACAAGAACCGAATCGGGGTCATATATATTTTTTCTTTGCAAAGCTTGTTGATGAAGCGGACGAACGGCAAATGATATGTTAGAATCTAGGCGACCGAGTAACTGCTCGCGCCTATAACGTTCTTCTAAAACAGGTAAGCCAACTGGCAGTACCTGTGCGATTAATCGACCGGTTGCAATAACGCACAATGCAACGATCATAAAGATTATCTTATATTTGTGTTGATCCATATTGATGATTTATGCAATTGTTTAAAATCGGTAAGACATCCCTAATTGTAATTGTACATTCCCTTTATCCTCTGGCCTGAACTCCCAAAATAAATTTGGATCTTCATTTTCTTTCAACGCATATTGATAGTTGAACGCCTTCATAAAATGTAGTTTTCCATTAAATATGAAATGTTTGTAGTTCCAAACACCTTGAAGGGCAATGCTCAGATCTACCCAATTCCGGCGTGGATCATTGAAATCATGTACCGGTGTGATGTCAATTTCTTGATAATAAAAATCATTATTATGCACCAAACGCTCCAACTGAACGCCTAACTGCTTTAGGCCGCGAATCCAACTGATATCAATCGACTGCACATTACTGCCAGGCCCTACACCTGCACCGAATACCTGCCCTAGGTGTGTATAACCGTTGCGTACGCGATAATGCGTATACCAAGGATGGCTGGTGCGCAAGGAGGCTGTTTTAGGCGTCTCCATTTGTGTAAATTCCATGCCGACTTGCAATAGGTCACCACTTATTTTATCGAGATCTACCAATTTCCTGAAGCCTATAACATAGGCCCTGGTATGCTCCAATTGCACCATTAGATCGCGGAAGTCCCATGACGCGTCGGTTCTGCCATATTCACCGTAAACTTCCGCATTGGCTTCAGGTAATACCCAACGACCGAAAATGGAAAAATATTCATCGTCAAAACGTTGATCGGCCAACACTTCACCCGTTTGGGGATCAATCGTAGCGGATTTACTTAAGCTGTTAAACAGTGGAAAATAGTTTTTAAACCCACTACCCATGTCTTCCTTATTGACAATAACACTACGTGCAATGCCAAGGCTAAGGCCCGGCAGCCATTTAGATTGATAACTTAATACTGCTCCCTGGAAGTAACGTTTGCCTAAACCGTCCTTTTTACGGTAAAACTGACCGTAATATTGATCTGACTCATAGGGCAAATAGCCCGAAGTTTGGGTATACCCACTTATCAACTGTCCTTCGAAGGAACCAATAGGTGTGCGTATGGGTTCGGAAGTATTGAGCGTAAGATGTGGAAAACCGGGGGCCGTATTAGTCATTAACAGCGCATTCCGTCTACCAGGACCCCACCAACTATTCTCGGTAGATAAACCAATGCTTATTGGGTGGAAATTTAAACGGATACTACTTTGCCCCCAAAATACTTTACTATAAGCCCCATTGCCAAAATAGGCGGGTAAATCTGTACGGTTTCCAAACTGGACATAAAAACGTTGCCATGCCTTCGGATCGTTCGACTGAAAACCTAGGTAGTGTTTATTCTGGGCATACACAAATTCCGGTTGGAATTGGATGCTTACAAATTTGTAAGAAGCATACAAGCCTGCACGCACGAAGCTTTGAAAGCCCACTGTAGGAACCATGGCGCCATCATTCCAGCCATAGGGATAACTGCTGGTATACTGATTCTGCCAAGCTAAAGGTAACAACTGTAGTGTACCGTCTTTACGATTCCAAAGTAAATTATGTGGGGCTGAAAAATCGTCGAGCGGATTAAAGATATCCCCCCTTCCTAAAACCCTATCCGTTAATGGCAGGACAGAAAAAGAAATAGTAGAATCCAGTCGTCCTAACAATTGTTCTCTACGATAAAAATCCTCCAGCCCGGCATTGCCAACAGGAATGCTTTGACTATAGACGAAGTTACTACTAACAAGTAGTGCTATAAGGAAAGTAAATCTTTTGGCCATACTGGGTGCTATCGAGAATGTATTTGTGTAACGAATATTTAATTGCACTAATTTTAACACTATTTTCCAACAAAAAATCGGTCTTTACGGCGGCTAAGTAAATCATCGCTTGAGGGAATTGTAAAAGAAATCAACATCCCTACTCAATCTTTTAAAATTCTCAGGCCAGTTTAACAATTGGCCAAACATAGAAAGAAACACTATAAACGAAGGGTCTGAAAGAGTAAAAATATTACATTATACGACTTAAATAAACTGGTAAACAATAAATTTTTCATCCTTTCTGTGTTACCATTTCTTATACCTTATTAACAGCTCAATTTAAACAGTTATTTAAATAGCTTAATAAAGTTAAACAAAAGCGTTACGCTTAATCACATAAGGGCGTTAACAAAATAAATGTGGATCAACTGAGTATAATCGAGAAAAACTTGTACATGAAAGCCACGAAAATCATCTTTCCAGCCATGATAACAGTATAAAATTGAACATCATTCTTTCTATGAAGTTAAATAAACATATATCTATTATACATCTATTAATGGTCCGTTATAGGCTAATCATATCCTCATTAGATCATTTGACTCCAAAAAAATTGTTTAGTTGTAACAAGAAATCTCTAAATCCATTATATAAAGTCTCACTTAATAGGGAGGATACAAAAAGGTTAAAGACCTATGTCCAGTTTTGGACGGCTTATTAAAAACAGTTTGCTCTCTTTTTGAACCTTATTTGACTTGAGGTATATAGAAGATCAAAATCTTATTTATCTAAACCGCTTACGAGCAAATGATGGTGTAATTCTTCATAGATCGAATTTCCATTCTTAAATTCTGGTGCAGTTGTTTCATTTTTTAGTACAACCGCGTAACGTTTCTGCTCTCTCATGAACGAATAAATTACTTCGCCCATTATTCGCAATTACAGTCGCCCATCTACCAACGAGCGATCTAAAAAAGCTTTAGTATCAAAAACTACCCCGTTATTACGCTTCACTTTCTGGTAATTAAAATTGTGAAACTCTTCATGAGCAACTGCTACAACAATGGCATCGTATACGATATGATCTTGCAATTTGCTAAGGATATCGACTCCATATTCACGCTTTACTTCGGCAGGGTCTGCCCATGGATCATATACATCTACGCATAAGCCAAATTGCACCAATTCATGGTATATATCCACTACACGTGTATTACGTACATCAGGACAATTCTCTTTAAATGTAATCCCCATAATCAACGCTCGCGATCCTTTGATTCTGTGATCCTTATCAATCATTAATTTAACAACCTTATTGGCTACGAATGGCCCCATATTGTCGTTAACTCGGCGACCAGATAAAATCACCTGGGGATGATATCCCAAGGCTTGCGCTTTATGGGCCAGGTAGTAGGGATCTACACCAATACAATGTCCGCCAACTAAACCTGGTTTGTACTTAAGGAAATTCCACTTGGTCCCCGCCGCTTCAATGACGTCATTCGTATCGATATCCATGCGATCAAAAATAAGGGAAAGCTCGTTCACAAACGAGATGTTAACGTCTCGCTGTGCATTCTCGATGGCCTTAGATGCCTCTGCCACTTTGATACTGGGTGCCTTATGGGTGCCGGCGGTGATAATAGACTTATACAAATTATCTACACGATCGGCAATTTCGTATGTAGAACCGCTTGTCACTTTTTTTATCTTAGTTAACGTGTTCACCTTATCTCCTGGATTAATACGTTCGGGGGAATAACCAACGAAGAAATTTTGGTTAAATTTCAAGCCGGAAACTCGCTCCAACAGCGGCACACAATCTTCTTCAGTGCAACCGGGATATACCGTTGATTCGTAAATAACTAAATCGCCTTCTTTTAGAATACTGCCGAGCATCTGTGAAGCCTTTAATAAGGGGCCTAAATCCGGCGCTTTAAATTGATCTATAGGGGTCGGCACTGTCACGATAAAGATGTTGTATCTCTTTAAATCTTCCACGCTGCTTGAAAACACCAACCCGTGATCTTTATCTTGCTCATGTATTGCCAACAATGCTTTCAACTCCTCCATATTAGCCTCCCTCGTGCGATCCTTTCCCTCCCTTAGCTCCCTAACACGTGCGGTATCGATGTCAAAACCTAACACATCGTACTTCTTACTAAATTCAATAGCTAAAGGTAAACCGACATATCCTAGACCTATAATGGCAATTCTGGCTTTTACTACCTCGGCTTGACTATTATTCTTCATGAATTTAATTATTTGTAATTTATATAAATAATTGGAGACTAATTCCTCTGTTAAAAGACCACAAAGTTAACATAATAATTTTCGTTTACGGGGATTTAAAGCATACACAACGCTGCGCTTTAAAAGTGGTACAACAGGCAAGTTTCCTTCCAATTGATAATTGAAGACCCTTGTTCGCCCGGGCGTGTGCAGTAAAATAGAACGCTTGACACTGCCCCGCGAGCAAATACCAAAATGTTCTGATTTTGGACACCGGTATCAAATACGCAAGGAGGATTATCAGGATTTAAAGAGCACTAGAAGAACCGTCGAGGAAGAACGCCAGATGATCTAGCTTCAATAAATTTAAGGAATGTGAATTGCTCTACTTCTCAACATTATTTTCCAACAAAGGTCGATCTAATTCTTCATAAATCGAATTTCTGCTCTTAAATTCTGGCACAATTTGTTTCATTTTTAGTACAACGGCATGATCATTTTGTGTAGAGGATTCTGCAATTAGTTCTTTTATCTGTCGAGAAATGTAATCGAAATCGTATTCACGCACTTTCGCAATCATCACTTTTTCATGATGAGTAGCAATTGTATTTTCTTGATCATTCAGCAGCTCTTCATAAAGTTTCTCACCTGGACGCAGGCCGGAATACACGATGGCGATATCTTTATCAGGAACTAGCCCCGATAGACGAATCATCTTTTTGGCTAGATCAACAATTTTCACTGATTGACCCATATCAAATACATATATTTCACCACCGGCACCCATGAAACCTGCCTCTAATACAAGACGACAAGCTTCCGGTATGGTCATAAAATAACGTGTAATATCTGGATGTGTTACGGTAATAGGTCCACCGTGTTCGATCTGCGCCCTAAAACGTGGGATGACGGATCCATTGGAACCTAAAACATTTCCAAATCGTGTAGTGATAAAGCGTGTGTAAACTGATTCTTTCTTTAACCCGCCATTCACTTTTAAGAATTTTTGTTGCAAATGATGAAAATAACTCTGCACATAAATTTCAGCGATGCGTTTGGAGGCCCCCATTACGTTGGTTGGATTAACAGCCTTGTCTGTTGACACCATTACAAACTTTTCCACTTTAAATTTTACAGATAGATCTGCAATAACACAGGTACCTAGTACATTGGTCCGCACAGCCTCCACTGGATTATTCTCCATCATCGGAACATGTTTATATGCTGCTGCATGATAAACAAAGTGAGGGTGATACGTTTCGAAAAGCAGTTCCATTCGATTTCGATCTCTCACATCACCAATGAATGCTTGATACGTTTGGTCTTTATAACTTTCCTGCAACTCTAGATAAAGGTCATGAAGCGGACTCTCAGCCTGATCACTCAAAATAATCATCTCGGGAGCAAATGCTGATAGCTGTTGTACGATTTCGCTACCGATAGAGCCCGCAGCCCCTGTAATGAGTACACGTTTACCATTAATTTGTGAAGCAATACCCGCCATATCGATTTCTATTGGTTTACGTTCTAATAGGTCTTCGATGTTGAGTTTTTTAATCTGTATAGGTTTAACCTCTCCGTTAATAAGTTGGCGAAATGGTGGCAAGGTTAAAACTTTAACCCCATGTTCTAAACACAAGTCTACAATCTCTGTTCTACGTTCTACAGCTATGTTATGCGTAGAAAACAGCAGTTCATCAATACGCCCGCCCTCTATAAATTGCTTTAACTCTGAAGAATGATAAATCCGCACACCGTCAATTACTTTACCGGCCTTCTTGCGATCATCATCAATAAAACCGACAATGGATTTATTTACCACTCGATTATGGTCGAACGCACGTTTAGCCGCTATGGCTACGTCTCCTGCGCCATAAATGATTGTTCTGCATTTTGCAAGATTGAGATTTTTAATATACATGAAAAAGTATTTAACAACCCCACGATAGGTGATGAGCAGCACAAAATTCACTAAAGACGCGATAAATAGCGTTGCAGCGGTTATGAACTTACCATACCCAAAATTCTCCGCCGCGATGTCGGTCAGGTAAACTAAGGTATGGCTCACCATAATAGCACCCAAAATACGAACCATATCCTGTGAACTCGTATAGCGAATAATACCTGCGTGCATTTTGAAAAGAAAAAAAACTGTTCCGTTAATGAGCAAATAACTCGTTAAGGTGCGCCCCATTAATATGGTATCGACATTAAAAAAAACAAAATCATGTTTAATGAGATAAGAGGCCACTAAAGCCGTTACACAACAAGCTAGATCTAGTAAAAAAATTATCCAGCGCGGAACAATATTTATATATTTAGGCATGTACTCAGTTTTATACAATATAAATTAGCGACATTTCGTTCAGAACTCATTACACTAAACCCGTTTCAAACAACAAAATTATTAAATTATTTGTTTTAAATTACGCAAAAATATGTTATTATTTTCATTTTACAGACTTTCATTCGTAACGAGCTAGCACGCAAAGCTGCTACAACTCAATAAAAATACTATAAAATCAACCGTCCATATTTAAAATTTTCATTTCCATCACCCAGGTGGCCCACCAACTGCCGGCTTAAACATGGCAAGCTCCATCTGACCAATGGATTAGAAACCGCAATGCGGTTCATGAGTGCAAAAAAATACGCGAACGAACTAAATTATTTACAGATGAAATAAAAAACTTCACAGCTCATT
>DATMSZ010000183.1:0-6048 GCA_035565175.1 Pseudosphingobacterium sp. | reverse complement strand
ATCTTTAAAACCAAATTCTCTTACATGCCAGATATGCTTGATCTTTAACAAACGAGCCAACAATATCCCCGTATTTTCCATTGAGGAATTACTATATATCAAATCAACATCTTTTTCCCTTAAATCAAGATATAGCTTGCGCCATGTAGAAATATTTTTAAAAATTTTAATAGGAATTGTAAAAGGACCAGTGTATTTATTAGAGTAATAAGAAAGTATTTCAAATTTATAAATTCTACTGATACATCAATATTCTTTAGCTCTAAATAAAATCCCTCACTTTTATGGGTGCCATAAATAAATACCCTTTCGATGTTTATTTTATCTTTCAGGTACTTAATTAGGGCAAGTAACGATTGATTAGCACCATTCATGGAGTTGTAGTGTGTTATAAATACTATGTTTACCATCGTTAATTAGAAAATGTATTGTTCCATATTTGGCTCCACATCTCTTTGGTTTTGACGGACAATTCTTCTTTCTTTTTCAAAAGCAAGCCCCTCACTTCGTCGTGAGCCAACATCGTTTCAGCTAGCCTTTGCTTTGTTTTCGTCCAATCATCTCCCACATTCAATACACTTCCACTTTGTCCGAAGTCCTCGAACAACATCTCATATTTATGATTCCAACTAGTTGCCAAACAAGGCACACCTTGATTTAACGCGCTCGCAACACCGTGGAAACGAGAGGAGATGACCAGATATGCTTCTCCTATCAACCCTTTCACCTCCTTCGCATTCAAACCAGTAGCGATCTCATACTTATTATCAAAACCTTGATTGATCTTCTGACAAAATGCTAAATCGCCGCTCCCCTCGTGGTTAAGCAAGAAGATTCCCTTGCTTTGTTTCTCTATTTCCAATATGATTTTTTTCAGAAATTCGATGTATTGCTCTGCATTACTAGAAGCGTGTGTTACCATCTTTTTATTGGGGATAATGCACACTTTTCCTTTAAGATGTTTATATCGTTCAGGAAACTTCCCTTTAACAAGCAGCGTAAAATCGGGATATAGCCATACTTTCTTGGCATTAGTGCCCGACATTACAAGGTAATCATAAGAGATTTTTTCCCGAGCGATGGCAATATCAACGTATTTATCAATAATTTGAACAATGCGCTTTCCAGCAGGAGTTTCAAAGGGGCCAAAAGCTTGAGGCAGCAGCACAATTTTGGCGCCCTTCTTCTTTAAGCTGGCATAATAATTTTCCAACTTGTTAATTCGTTCTTGTGAATATTTCCATTGATCAGAAAATTGAAAACCGGCTCCATCCAAAATTAGTTCTAAACCGTTAATGGCGTATTGAGGTGTAAAGTAGCCATGAGGTAATTTCAATTTTTTTAACAGTGCCGCGGGGTATCGTCCATACTGCAACCCCAGGCGCTTTTTCAAATTCAGTTTTGTATCGATCTCTCCCTGCTCTTTCCTCTCGTTAAAATTATAGTAAACAACCGCTTGCGGGTGACGTTCTTCTATTTGCTCTAAAATAGCATATAGCATTAATTCAGCACCCTTATTTAAGGTGTTCGTTCCGTCTATTTGAATTTTTTCCATGTATAGAGTATAATATTGAGAATAATCAAATCAATATTTTAAATACTATTATTTTTAATTCGCTCATTGAAGAGCAATACATTTTCATTGGGTCTTTTGGCCGAATAAGGTATTTTTCCAGCGTCGAGTGGATAACCCAGACCAATCATCATGATCACAAACTCATGTGGTCGGATATCAATCAGTCTTCTAATCTTTTTTTCTCTATCCGGTAGGTTAGGCCAGTTGATACAAACGGTTCCTAAACCCAAAGTTTCAGCTGCATATAAGAAGCTCATAGTACTGAGACTAGCATCAATAACCGGTGCATTAATATCACGCACGTCGAAATAACCATCATATCGTCCCACCACCACGATGACCGCAGGCAGCGTATATCCTGCCACCCCGCCTGGTACGTTCGAAAGTTTATCCACTAACTCTTTTTCATTATAAAACAAAAACTGAAAAGACTGCCTATTACAAGCACTGGGAGCATATTTAGCAATATCATAAGCTTGTTGAATGATGTTGAGATCAACTTTCCGATCCTCAAAATAGCGAACACTCCGTCTCCTAATTGATAAATCCATCAATGCATCATACGAAATATTTAACGCGGGGCGTTTTGAACTCAGGTAAGGCACATGATCCTTTTTATATTCATCACCGAGCTGCAAAAGTATTTCGTCAAACTGCAATTTAGCTTGCTTGGTTATGGAAGTTTCCTGTACCACTTGAAAATATAGGTAAAGCACTGAAGTCGCCCAGCCGATTGTATATTGATCCAACTGATTGGCTCGTAAACCAATGTCAAGCAGTTTTACAGTCGTTCTTATATAATCTTCTGCAAAAACACTTTTAGCTGTGGGATAAGAGAGTCCTTTTTCGAGTCGGTGAATGTTTCGCCGAAGACTGAACAATACCGTCTTCTCAGATTTGTTGATTTCAATCCCCTCTCGAAGCGCATTAAACTTATACCTTAATTGATTCAATGTTTGAATTTTCCATATCTCGGCCGATTTGGAAGCCATTAAGGAAAGGGAACGTTTAACCGATTTCTTTGCAAATGCGAACATATTATTTTATATAAATACGTTTATACTAAACTTTGCTTCTTGTTGCGAAAGGAGCTAACAATCGCTGTGAGCTCGCCTTTCATAAATAACCACACAACTAACATGTAGGCCAACGACATAACAATACCACCCAATATGAAATGGATACCGTAATATTTTACGATAAAACCAAATCCAAAGGCCGCTACTGAACCTATGCAGGGTACCTGCAAAGCCTTGAGGAATTGGGCTGTAGATATTTTTACATTGATAAGTCGATTAAAGGTATATTGTGCCAAGCAAACGGCAATTACCTTATTCACTAATACAGCCCAAGCGGCGCCCCGAATACCCCAAAAATGAATAAAGACATACAGGAATGGTATGAAGATAACGGCTTTAAAAATTTGAAGATTCATTTCCAGTTTCGGAAATCCCAACCCGCGAATAAGTACGGTATTGCTATTGACCATCATATGAAACATCACTGAGACCGCTAATATCTTAAGGGGATCAATTGTCTCCATCCATTTTTCGCCCCAAAAACTATAAACCACCTCATGCCCGTATACAACCAAAAAAACCATAATGGGAAAAACAACAATGCTATTGTATTCGATCACCTTTAGATAGTATTTTCTCACTTGTGCTACATTATCCTGTATTCCGCCATAGAAAGGATACATAACGCTGTTCATTACCTGCATAATTCGATTTTTGAAGGTATCGGTAAGAATGAAAGCTAACGTATAAGCACCCAGTAATTCGGCATTCAACAAGCGACCAATGATCAAATAGTCCAGATTATTAGTTAGATAGTTCACAATGTTAGTGGCAGTAATAAACATACCAAAGCTAAAAAGGTCCTTGAAAGCAGCATTATCCCAGATAAGTTTCGGATACCAACCGGTAGCCCTAAAATATAAAGGGATAGCGAAGACAATGATAGCGGTAGAATTAAATGCGAGTGACCAAACACCAGCCCCAAAATAAGCAAGTATTAAAGATAGTACTCCTGCAAATATCGTAGACATATTGTCGATCCTAGCAATCGTTTTAAAATCCATTTTTTTTGCCAATTGTGCTTTATTGACCAAATTTATCGGACTTACCAATATACCAATGCTGATCACAGGAATAAGCGAGACTAAAATTGGCTCATTATAAAACTTTGCAGCTAGTGGCGCAATAATGAATGACATAACAAGAAACAAGGCAATAGACCACAAAACTCCTGTCCAAAAGGCCGTACTGAAGTGCTTTTCATCCAATTCTTCATCTTTCTTTTGAATAATGGAAGATCCTATACCCAATTCAGTGAGTATTTGCACAAAGCCGGTAAAAACAGTTGCCATTCCTACTACGCCGAACTCTTCCGGAAATAATAGCTTTGCAAGGAGCAGTCGAACTACGAATGCAAATGACTGATTAATCATCATCTGCACACTTTTCCATACTACTCCATTGAGAACCTGCTTTTTAGAAATACTCATTCAATATGAGTTAAATACTTATTGTGAATATTATGTTTTTGCAAAACCCTACCCTGCTAAATGCTCCCATTGGGTCTTGTTATCTTTTTTGAATACTTCTAAATCTGCAGTAACCATCTCTCTGCACAGTGCTGGTAAATCATATTCTGGCGCCCAGCCTAATTTGGTTTTTGATTTAGTAGGATCACCGATAAGTAGCTCAACTTCCGTTGGGCGGAAATAAGCAGCATCTACAGATACTACCTCCTGACCAACTTTTAACTCAAATTCCGGATTAGCAAGCGCTTTCACAAAACCCTTTTCATCCACTCCTTCTCCTTTGAATTCAATCTCGGCTCCCACCTCCGCAAAGGCCATTTTCACAAAATCCCTAACAGGCGTTGTGATACCCGTTGCAATCACGTAGTCTTCCGCTTTATCCTGTTGTAAAATAAGCCACATGGCTTTTACATAATCCTTAGCGTGTCCCCAATCTCGACGAGCATCCAAATTTCCTAAGAACATTTTTTCTTGCAGACCTAGGGAAATCGCCGCTACTGCTCTTGTGATTTTTCTAGTCACAAAGGTCTCACCTCTCAATGGACTTTCGTGATTGAATAAGATACCATTACAAGCAAACATATTATAAGCTTCCCGATAGTTTACCGTAATCCAGTAGCCATAAAGTTTCGCTACCGCATAAGGGCTGCGGGGATAGAAAGGGGTGCTTTCGCTCTGAGGTACAGCCTGCACCAAGCCATATAATTCAGAAGTAGAGGCTTGGTATATACGTGTTTTCTTCTCCATACCCAAAATCCGAATGGCCTCCAAAATCCGCAATGTCCCGATACCATCGGCATTCGCCGTGTATTCCGGTGTGTCAAAGCTCACTTTCACGTGGCTCATGGCTGCCAGGTTATAAATTTCATCCGGTTGTGTTTCCTGAATAATACGGATAAGGTTCGTGCTGTCGGTCATATCCCCATAGTGCAATTTAAACCGTACATTTTCACTATGAGGATCTTGGTATAAGTGATCGATACGGTCCGTATTGATCAGTGATGAACGTCTTTTGATGCCATGCACCATGTAGCCTTTTTCAAGCAGCAACTCTGCTAAATAGGCACCGTCCTGCCCGTTTACTCCGGTAATTAATGCTGTTTTCATTTGTTGTATAAATAATTTGGGGATGGATACTCTCTGTCAAAAAAATGATGAGTGTGCTTTAACTTTACTACATCCATATCGTCCGAAGGTTGTTCTACATCAAGATGGTACCATATTTGCGCAATCACTGTCCAGTCTTTTAGACCAACTAAACAGTGGCGTTTTCCAGAATTTAACTCTATTAATTCGTTAGGTTGTTTTACTAACAGTTCACTCTCTTCATCGTTATCGCTTATCACCACCCCTCCTTCGCCCACCAGTACTTGCCATAATTCGATTCTTCGTAAATGGTATTGCCATGCAATTGCCTGTTGTGGCGCAAGCACTAAGATGTTCGGTCGCACCGGAAGAGACGACTGTTGTATTTTTTGACTCCAATTTTTAAAGTATATGTTGGCAAATTCCATAGATTGGCTTTCATCGTTTAAAAGTGAACCACCCCAAGGTTGTGATTGATCTTGACCAACAATTCTAAAACCTTGTAAGACAAATTTAATTTTTATTTCTTCGAAAAGATCACGCTTATAAGAAATCCGCATAAATAATTAAGTTTTATACAATCAATATGGGCTTAAATAATTCCTGAAGCACCTACGTCACCTTTAAAATTTTCTATCTAAGAAGAAGTATCTCACTAAAAAAATATAGTGCAATATTTTTACAAAGCGAGATCTTTTAAATGAATATTTTTTAATTAATTAATCAAATCTTAACAAGATTCTAAAACAAAAAGTCATTTTATTAACATTTCCTCGAAAATAACAAACTTTTTAGAAGTAAACAACATTTAAGATTGTACATGTGTATAAACTACACA
>DATMSZ010000182.1:0-2828 GCA_035565175.1 Pseudosphingobacterium sp. | reverse complement strand
AATCGTTCATCTTCAATTTTTACATTATCATCTTCATCTATGAGATTATTATTCCATGCCAGTTCTTTTTTCTTTCGATGTTTATCAATGATTTTGTTTTTGGCAACCCTATACAACCAAGCACCTATTTGCTCAACCGGTTGAGAATTCACTACCGCACTTAATTGATACCAAACATCTTGTAAAATGTCTTCAGCATCTGCTTCATTATTTACGCGTTTACGAATAAAGCCAAGCAATTCTTTTCCATATGATTTTATGGAGGTCAAAATTCTGCTTTGCTTTTCTTCCGTCATTTTTATGCGATCAAATAATAATTGCTTCTATTAGGATAGACGAATAGGCGGTGTAAACATTTCAAAAAAAATAATATTTTTTTAAACAACAGAACAAAATCCACACAAACAACAGTATATAAGCTAGTTATATATCATAAGATTTTGATCAAACAGGTTTCTCAGAAGGCTCAGTTAGAATAGCTTTATTTATTTCTTGTTGTTGAATGAAAAGAAAGCTTTAATTTATGCACTGATCGTGCAGATCTTTCCCTACTTGGAAGCACCCAAGTAGCAACGTGCTTCGGCTGGCTTGCTTCGTTGCAATCCGTGGCTGTCATGCCGGACGCAAAAGAAGCACCCTCCCTGTATAGCCATGCTTCGTTCGTCTTTTGCTTTTTCTCGTTAGCTATGCCAAAAATTTGGATTATAGGCATAGCAGCTGCCGATTGCTGCCTATACAAACCCATGCCATTTTCGTTCTTTGGGACGTCTGTGTTTACTCGCAACGGCTCTCCGTTCTAATTAAACCCGCCTTAGTCAGCTGCGATTTGCAGGTGGATGCACTACCATTGTAGCAACTGTCTACAGCAGGAGGTTATTCACTTGCTTATACGCGGTGTTTCATGAGCTCCCTACGGTCGGTTTTGCTTCTTTTTGCGGGAAAAAGAAGTTGAATAAATTAAAGCTTCTTTTATACTCAACAAAGTTACGCTAAAAACAAAATGTCATTTCTACGATTTCCTAAATTTAAGATCAATTTAAGGATTTAACTAATCTACCCCTTTAACACGCATTTTTAGCGTAAATATCTTGTCGCTTGCGGTAATAAACAAAAGATTCTTTTCACTACCAGCAAAACAAACGTTACCCGTCCATTTTGCCGGTATAGCAATGTATTCAATTTTCTTTCCTTTATTGTTGTAAATAGTTATCCCATTGCCGGTCAAATATAGATTGCCTTCATTATCTAAAGTCATCCCATCCGAGCCTTGATCTACAAATAACTGTTTATCGCTAAGTAACCCGTCTTTTGTGATAGCATACCGGTACGTTTTATTGCCGCCGATGTCCGCAACATATAACCACTTACCATCAGGAGTTCCTATAATACCATTTGGTTGTTTAAAGCTACTATCCAACCGTACTAATTTTCCACGCCTATCGTATAAGTATAATGCCTGAATGTTTAAATCCGGCTTCTTTCTTATCCAATAATCCCGTTGATAATAAGGATCCGTAAAATAAATGTTTCCATTAGGTGCAACCCAAACGTCATTGGGTCCATTTAAAAGAGTATCCTGATAATTCAGCACTAACTTTTCGATCTTTCCATTTTTAATGCTCCAAAGCTGATTGTTTTCATCAGCACAAGCGATTAAGTTCTCTTGCTTATCAAAATATAAGCCATTAGATCTACCTGCTTTGTCCATGTAAACGGATAATTTACCATTGGTACTATACTTCCAGATTTTATTATTCGGTTGATCTGTAAAATATACATTTCCTTTTCTATCAGCGGCCGGCCCTTCCGTAAAGGCAAAATCTTGCGCTATGAGCTCCAACTTTGCTTCCGGAGCTACAAGGCTACGTTGGCTACTTAAAAACAGCAAGGCAATAGATATTATAAAATGATTCATCGTGTTCGGGAGCTAAATTTTGTGTTCTTAGGTTATAGAATCTTCCATTCCTATAAATGAACGCATCCTAGTTTATTACAATTTCTTTGATTCTGCGATCTATTTCTTTGATCAGTAAAGGGAAAGCAGGAAAGGTCATATTATGCCCATACCCTCCCAACTCGATTAAGCGTGTTTGCGAATGCCCAATAAGTTTCATCATTCGTACGAAATAGGCATTCTCCTCATATCTACCAAAAAGTTCCTGTTCGCGATCTCCTGTAATTAGTAAAAGGGGTGGTGCATCGGCTCTCACGTGATATAAAGGAGCGTATTGATCTATAATAGGTTGAGTCTCTTTTATTCCCCGCTCATTCCGTATTGTGAAGTGAGTGATCGTTTGACCACTGAAGGGAATTAACGCGGCGATTCTATTTGCATCTATTCCGTACGTTTGCAAATAGTGTTTGTTGAGCGTTACCATCATCCCTAAATAGGCTCCGGCAGAATGTCCTGAGATAAAGATTAACCTTTCACTACCTCCAAATTCCTGAATATGTTTAAATACCCAAGCCACCGCTGCTGTAGCGTCGTCTATAATTTCACTTCCTTTGGCTTTTGGCAATAGTCTATATCCTACTCCGATCACTGCCAGTCCTTTTTCCTGTAATGCTTTTGGTATTTCCTTTTCTCCCCCTGTTAAACCTCCTCCATGAAACCAAATAACGGTAGCAAAATCCTTTTTATTCGTAGGGTAGTAAATATCGAGTTTACACCTTTCCTGCTTATAAGCATCAAGCGCTGCTGCTTTCTCATAATAAGGGACATCTACCTGAAGTTTGTATGCCAACTCCTGAGCCAGTAAGCTAGTAGAAAAAATTGCTGTAAACAAGACAAAAAGGATTTTTTTCATTTTAGTATTTTAATATATGAC
>DATMSZ010000181.1:0-10823 GCA_035565175.1 Pseudosphingobacterium sp. | reverse complement strand
AAGGGTGATTTAACAGTCGACAAGCCGGATAAGAAACTGAGTATTATGCAGGTGGATTTCAAAAGTACAGATGAGTTATTTGCCAAAGCATTTTGCGAAAAGCTAATACAAAATGTGACTAATTTTTATGTAGAAAACAGAACGGCGAAGTCCATTGAAAACTTAACGATTTTGACGAGGCAGGTAGATTCTGTTAGGCGCGAACTAAATGCTGCCTTGGGAGGTATGGCCGCGGCTACCGATGCTAATCCAAATGCTAACGAAGCCTTTCAAGCATTACGTGTCCCGTCCCAAAAAAGGCAAGTAGATGTACAGGCAAATACAGCTATTTTAACGGAACTGGTTAAACAGCAAGAGTTAGCGAAGTTGAACGTTCAGAACGATAAACCTCTAATACAATCCCTAGACCGCCCGGTGCTACCATTGGAAAAGGAAAAAGTAGGAAAGATAAAAGGGATCACGATCGGCGGCTTCATTTTTGGTTTTTTCACTGTGCTATATCTTATTTTGAAACGTTTATTTCGGGAAATAATGTATTCCGTCGACAACTAAGATATGTTAAACTTCTTTTCGGGGATAATGATATTCATTTTATAGATAGAAATAGTACGGGTATGAAATACGTAGGATATGTAAGCATCTTCTTTTTTATTGCTACTAGTACATTACAACTCAAAGCGCAGGTATTGCCGGTTGGTACCCCTGTTTTAGAAGATTACTATCGTCGCTTGCAGCTATTAGGCAAGGTTGATTCTACCCTTTCCTTCACTATTCGCCCGCTTACCAACCAAAGCCTTCAACAAGTCAATATTTACGACCCTTTGGCGGAGCAAGATAACCAAAAGGGCCTTCACCATTTCGCTGGTGGAGCAGGGATGATACAGCTGATGCCGATAGAGGTCAGGTTTCGTTACACAAGTGCTTATCCGGCAGGATGGAATGATGGTGGTATGATTCCTGCTGTTGGTGCTCAGCAAATGACGAGTGTAGGTGTATACGCGAAGTATAAATGGTTCAGTGTGCAACTTAAGCCCGAGCTGATTACTGCTCAGAACAAATCCTATTCAGGCTTTAATGGACAAACGGAAGCCTCGTGGGAGTTATGGTATCAATATACGAATAATATAGATATACCGGAGCGATTTGGTAACGGGACCTATACGAAGATATTGCCCGGACAAAGCAGCATCCGCTTTAATTATGACCCTATTTCCTTCGGCCTTTCCACAGAAAACTTATGGTGGGGACCAGGTATTCAAAATTCGCTTTTGATGAGTAATACCGCACCCGGCTTTCCGCATTTAACTTTAAATACTACGAAACCGATTCAGTCTATGGTCGGTACTTTTGAGGGACAAGTAGTCGCGGGACGTTTAGAAAGTTCTGGTTACGCGCCTACTCCCTTAGGAAATCCAAATCATTATGATAGCTTTTATGATCCCAAGCCTGATGATTGGCGTTATTTCTCCGGTTTTATTATCAGCTATCAACCGCGGTGGTTGGCTGGATTATCCATTGGTGCCAGTAGAAGTTTTGTCATAAACCACGAAGATATGGGGAATGGATTAGGCGATATCTTGCCCTTTTTTCGAGCCAAGAATACCAGCATTTATCATCCAGACGGGCAGCAAACGGGCGAACAAAACAAAAAACGAGATGAATATAAGTCGGTTTTCGCTAGATGGGTGATGCCAAAAGGGAAGTTGGAGTTCTACGTAGAATATGGCAGGAACGATCCTGGCTGGGATAGCCGTGATCGCTTCGTGGAAATGGATCATACCCGCGGCTATGTGTTAGGATTTCGTAAATTGGTGCCAGTTAGAGAAAGTCTGGGTGAATACATAGATGTTGGCTTAGAGTTAACGCAGATTGATGGTACACGCACTGCTAAAATTCGTAGTAGCCCTTCTTGGTATGTGAGTAATACTGTTCGTAGTGGTTATACTCATTTGGGCCAGGTGCTGGGGGCAGGTATTGGCCCGGGAGGAAGCCTACAAACCTTAAATATAGCTTGGGTAAGAGGATTAAAAAAGCTCGGGTTACAAGTAGAACGACAAGAGCATCAGTTAGACTTTTTCTACGAGGCTGTGCTAACGCAAGGCGATTTCCGTCGAAATTGGGTGGATGTTTCCGTAAAGCTAATAGGTAACCTACCTTATAAACGTTTCCTGTTTTTTGGCGATCTTTGGTTTATTAAAGCGCTTAATTATCAATATGAATTAGAAGATTTATATGAGAATCCACGCAATGAAGATTACTGGAATTTTAAGCGTAACGACAAATTTAATTTTCAAGCTAATATCGGCGTAATGTACAGGTTTTAACCCATGTCGCTATGAACAATATTTTAAAGAAATTAGTGGTGCTTTCGGCGTGCACATGGATAACAAGCATAGGTTACGCACAGGTATTACCCGTTGGGACACCAGTGCTAGAGGATTATTACCGCCGCTTACAGCTTTTGGGAAAAATCGATTCAACCATTTCGTTTAGCATACGTCCCTTATCTAATGCTGCCTTGAAACAAAATGATATATACAATCCTTTGCAGGAAAATAGCTCCTCAATCAACAGAATTAACTTCGGTAAAGGAGCAGGAAGTCTCCAGTTGTTACCAATCGAGTGGAAAGGTCAGGTGGTATCCACGGTCCCTTATGGATGGAATGACGGACCGATGATTCCTGCTCGGGGTTTCCAAACTTATATAAGTACAGGCATTTTTGCGCAATATAAATTTTTAAGCATTCAGTTTCGTCCCGAGTTTGTATCCGCGCAGAATAGTAACTTTGATACCTTTTACGGAAGAAATGAAAATGACTGGCGTATTTGGTGGCAGGAGTTTGCGAACAAAATAGATGTACCAGAACGCTTCGGAAGTGGTGCTTATACTAAAGTCTTTCTGGGGCAAAGTAGCATTCGATTTAATTTTGATCCTATTTCCTTTGGCGTTTCAACCGAAAGTCTCTGGTGGGGTCCTGGTAGACGGAATTCCCTACTCATGTCTAATACGGCGCCAGGGTTTTTACACGCTACTATTAACACTACTAGACCGATTCGGACGGGTATCGGATCATTTGAAGGACAGTTGGTGGGCGGTAAGTTGGAGGCATCGGGGTATCCACCGCGGATATTGGCAAATGATGATTATCATGAAAAGTATTATAATCCAAAAGTAGACGATTGGCGCTATTTTTCGGGATTGGTACTCTCTTATCAACCCAAATGGGTACCTGGCTTAACGGTGGGATTTGTGAATGTGTTTACAGTAAACGGCCGTGATAGAGGTAATAAACTGGGAGATTACATCCCATTCTTTAGTTCGGGAGCCCAAACCGATGAAGTCGATCTTTCCAATCCTGCATATCTTTCAGACAGAGGGGCACAAGATCGTAATTTTTCAATATTTGGCCGTTGGGTGGTTCCAAGTGTTCAATTCGAAATATATGGCGAATATGCACGTAATGACAGGAGTTGGGATCTCCGGGATCTAACAGTGGGGCCGAATCATTCTCGTTCGTATCTAATCGGTGTTAACAAATTGGTCCCCCTGCAAAATACAACAAATGACTTGCTGCAAATAAGTGCCGAAGTAACACAATTGGAGCCTGCTCGTGTGATTGATATACGTAGTACCGGACCAATGTACCAACATCATATTGTTCGCGATGGTTATACGCATTTAGGACAAGTGTTAGGTGCTGGGGTGGGCGTTGGTAATAATATTCAATCCCTGGAGATTAATTGGTTGCGGGGAATGAGCCAACTAGGTGTTCAAATTGAACGGTTGGTTCATAACAACGATTTTCTATACCGTGCTGTTCAGGATATGAGGGCAAATTGGGTTGATTTTGGAATTGGATTTAACGGACAATATGCCTATAAGCGATTCCTTTTCTCGGGGAATTTAAAATTAGTGAGAGCGCTCAACTATCAATATAGAGTAGAGGACCGGGTACAGTCTGGAGATTTTTGGAAATTTAATAGGCAAGATAAAACAAATTGTTATCTGCAAGTTGGAACTTTTTATAGATTTTAGTTAGTGTTACCTAATATATTTTAAAGATGGAAATTTTAGGTCTTCTTGGTAGAGATAGAGAACTATTTACAACTGACATTGAGAAGTTGGAAAAAGAACTTAGCGAAAAGGTAAGCTCTTCACGTTTCCTTATTATTGGCGGAGCAGGATCAATCGGTCAAGCAGTCACAAAGGAAATATTTAAGAGAAAACCTCAAAAGCTTCACGTCGTTGATATCAGTGAAAATAATATGGTTGAGCTGGTAAGAGACATTAGAAGTTCGTATGGTTATATTGATGGGGATTTCCAAACATTTGCTTTAGATATAGGATCAATAGAATATGATGCTTTCATTGAAGCAGACGGAAAATATGATTATGTGCTAAATCTCTCTGCGTTGAAACATGTTAGGAGCGAGAAAGATCCCTTTACCTTAATGCGCATGATTGATGTCAATGTGTTTAACACAGATAAAACGATTCAACAATCAATAGATAAAGGGGCAAAGAAATATTTCTGCGTATCTACCGATAAGGCGGCTAATCCGGTCAATATGATGGGGGCCTCTAAACGTATTATGGAGATGTACTTAATGCGTAGGAGTAAGGAGATTGATATTTCTACCGCTAGGTTTGCCAATGTTGCTTTCTCAGACGGTTCATTACTCCATGGCTTTAATCAGCGGATTCAAAAACGCCAACCAATCGTGGCACCGAATGATATCAAACGCTATTTTGTTATTCCGAAAGAGTCGGGAGAACTTTGTTTAATGTCCTGCATTTTCGGAGAAAATAGAGATATCTTTTTTCCAAAATTAAGCGAAAATCTTCATTTGATCACATTCGCAGATATAGCAGTTAAATATTTGAAAGAATTAGGTTATGAACCCTATATCTGTCAATCTGAAGACGAGGCTCGTGAGTTAGTGAAAACATTGCCTCAAGAAAATAAATGGCCTTGTTTATTTACGGAAAGTGATACTACCGGAGAGAAAGACTTTGAAGAATTTTTTACGGAAAAGGAGGTGCTGGATATGGAGCGCTTTGATAATTTGGGTGTTATTAAGAATGAACTAAATGTGGAAGAAGACAAACTGGTTTTATTCAGTTCAACTATCCAAAACTTAAAAAATTCGAAGTCGTGGAACAAAGACGAAATAGTAGATTTGTTCCATAAAATGATTCCGAACTTCGGGCATAAGGAAACAGGTAAATACTTAGATGCAAAAATGTAGCCATGACCAATTTTCAACATACTGTCGACTTTATTCGCGATTTTTATAAATCTGCAGATTTTATACCGCTACATGAGCCTCGTTTCCGGGGAAAGGAAAAGGAATATTTAATTGATACAATTGACTCCACGTTTGTTTCTTCCGTTGGAGCGTATGTGGATCGATTTGAGGGAATGATGCAGTCTATTACTCAAACTCGTAAGGCTATCGCGGTAGTGAATGGAACTGCCGCTTTACAAGTAGCCTTAAGGTTGGTTGGAGTAAAGCCTGGAGAGGAAGTAATTACGCAGGCCCTGACATTTATTGCAACTGCTAATGCAATAGCTTACAATGGAGCACACCCAATTTTTTTGGATGTAGACCTCGATACCATGGGACTTTCACCGAAAGCGATAGAAGCGTTTTTAGATACTTTTGGTGAGATCAGAGAAGATGGATGCTACAATAAGTCTACAGGTAAGCGAATTGCCGCCTGTTTACCTATGCATACTTTTGGCTTTCCCGTACACCTTGATGAATTATTAGCAGTTTGCCAGAAGTGGAGCATTCCGATGGTGGAAGATGCTGCCGAATCTTTAGGCAGCACCTACAAGGGCAGACCCACAGGAAGTTGTGGCCAGTTGGGAATATTTTCCTTCAATGGAAATAAAACCGTGACTTGTGGTGGTGGCGGTGCCATTGTAACCAATGACTCCGTTTTAGGAAAGGAGGGAAAATACCTAACCACTACCGCAAAAAAACCACACCCCTATGAATTTTTTCATGATGAGTTGGGATATAATTTTAGAATGCCAAATGTTAATGCTGCTTTAGCCTGTGCGCAATTAGAACAGCTTAATGGGTTTTTAACGGCTAAAAGAAGGCAAGCTATAGCGTATGCTGGTTTTTTCGGTAAGGAGGGAATAAAATTTAGAACAGAGCTCGAAAACACAGAGGCAAATTATTGGTTAATGTGTTTGGAAATGGAAAATAAAGCCGAACGGGATGCTTTTTTGGAGTTGACGAATTCACAAAAAGTAATGACTCGACCAATTTGGCAATTGATGTTTCGTTTGCCTATGTATGTTAACTGCCAACGGGATGATCAAAAGAACGCAATTTATTTAGAGGAACGAATTGTAAATATACCAAGTAGTGTTATCTAATATAGTATTAATCGGTTATTCGGGTCATGGCTTAGTAGTTGGCGAAACTGCTATTGAAGCGGGCATGCCGCTAAAGTTCTATACTGAAAAAAAACCGGTTGAAAATAATTTGTTTAATTTAGATTATTTAGGTTTTGAGGGTGATGAGAATTTTGACGGATGGTCTAAACCCCTCAATTACATACTTGGCATTGGAGATAACCATGTGAGAAACGTCGTTGCTTTACGTATCGGTCTGCAGAATAAATTGGTAGCGAGCGTTATCCATCCTTCTGCCAATTTAAGCCGGCATATAACTGTTGGAAAAGGCAATTTTATTGCAAAGAACGTTGCTGTTAATACAATGGCAAAACTAGGAGATTATTGTATACTAAATACGGGATGTATAATTGAACACGAATGTAGTTTGGGCAATGCGGTGCATATTGCTCCGGGAGCGGTGCTTGCGGGAAACGTTTCGGTGGGAAATTTTTCTTTTATTGGAGCAAATACCACTGTTAAGCAGGGTGTTAAAATAGGGGATAATGTCATAATAGGTGCCGGATCAGTTATTATAAAGGATATTCCAGACAATCAAACAATTGTAGGTAATCCAGGAAAAGCAATATGAGTAAAAATAAAGTACTAATTATCGCTGAAGCGGGCGTTAATCATAATGGAGATATACAGAAGGCTTTCCAATTAATTGATGCTGCCGTAAATGCGGGCGTAGATTATGTGAAATTCCAAACATTTAAAGCAGAAACAATCGTTAGTCCAAAAGCTAAAAAGGCTGCTTACCAAGCAAAAAATATAGGCGATACGGATGATTCGCAATTTAATATGCTGAAAAAATTAGAGCTAAGCGACAGCGATCATCATGAATTAATAAAATACGCCGATCAAAAAGGCATTGCCTTCTTTTCAACTGCATTTGACGTAGAAGGAGTAAAATATTTAGACCAACTTGGTTTAGATCGCTTCAAAGTACCCAGTGGAGAAATAACTAATTATCCTTATTTAAGGGCAATCGCTCAGTTAGGCAAACCTGTGATTCTCTCGACCGGTATGGCGAATTTAGGTGAAATAGAAAGTGCTATTAATGTTTTGCGCACATACGGCATAAAGCGGAAGGATATTACTGTTTTACATTGCAATACGGAATATCCTACTCCAATGGAAGACGTAAACCTAAAAGCCATGAAAACTATTGAGAAGGCATTTGGTGTTGATATAGGTTATTCCGATCATACACTGGGCATTGAAGTTCCAATTGCAGCTACTGCGCTGGGAGCAACAGTTATTGAAAAACATTTTACCCTTGACAGAAATCTTCCGGGCCCAGATCATAAGGCTTCTTTAGAACCACATGAATTGAAGGCAATGGTACATGCCATCCGGAATATAGAATTAGCAATAGCTGGTAACGGGAGGAAGGAGCCAAGTAAGAGCGAAATAAAAAATAAAGAAATTGCCAGGAAAAGTATACATCTCAGCAAAGCATTGCATAAGGGAGATATACTTACAGAAGATAATATCATTGCCTTACGCCCAGGAGATGGAATTTCCGCCATGGAATGGGAACGCGTAATTGGCAGAACAATCGCACATGACAAGGAAGCATTTGATAAACTTAACTGGTCAGACTTATCATGAAAATAGGTGTACTTACCAGCTCTAGGGCAGATTTTGGCATTTATTTACCCTTGCTTAATCAAATGAAAGAGGATGATTTCTTTGAGCTGGAAATTATTGCTTTTGGTACGCACCTTTCTAAATTCCACGGTTATACGCTTGATAATATTTTGGCGAATGACTTCCATAAGATTCATACAATTAGTTCCTTGTTAACCAACGATGATGAAGCCTCCATTGCCACCGCTTACGGGCTAACGAATCTAAAATTTGCTGATTTCTGGAGTGTGAACCATTATGACTTAGTGTTGTGCTTAGGAGATCGTTTTGAGATGTCTGCAGCAGTTCAAGCGGCTATTCCCTATAATATTAAATTTGCTCATTTTCATGGAGGCGAAACAACGCTGGGTGCCGTAGATAATATTTATAGACATCAAATAACCTTAGCTTCTTCTCTGCATTTTACGGCCGCTCAACCGTTTTCAGAGAGGGTACAAGCCATTAAAGAAGATGACGCGGGGATTTATACTGTCGGTTCTCTAAGTTTAGATAAGTATCAGGAAATGGACTTGGTACCTGAAGATGAGTTTAGGGCCAAATTTAATATTCCAAACGATTTTGTGCTCATCACGTTTCATCCTGAAACCGTTTCTACGGGAATGAATAAAGTCTATGCTGTTCAAATGTTTTCAGCGTTAAGAAATATAGCAAAAAAGATCGATCTGGTTATCACGATGCCCAACGCAGACACTATGGGGACTGTTTTTAGGGATGTATTGGCTCAGCTGCAATTAGAATACCCTGAAAACGTGAAACTGATTGAAAACTTCGGCAAAGTGAATTATTTTTCGGCAATGTCTTATTGTAAATTCCTTCTGGGAAATACATCAAGTGGAATCATAGAGGCCGCGTCTTTTAATAAATATGTTATCAACGTAGGCGATCGTCAAAAAGGGCGTGCGCAGAGTGAAAATACGTTCAATTGTTCTTTTAATTCAATTGCTATAGAGGATGTCGTTAATTCAGTGTTATCCAAAGGAGAATATAAAGGGTCTAATATTTATTATAAGGAAAATACAGTAGAATCAATTGTTAAGGTCTTGAAATCTATTTGATATGAGAAATTACCGGGATCATTTAATTTTATCAGGAGCGAGTATTAAATCGGCTTTAATTCAGCTTGATTTGCTTGCAAGAGATGCCATCATGTTTGTGGTGAATGAGCAAGATCAATTAGTTGGATCATTAACGGACGGAGATGTAAGAAGAGGCTTAATTAAAGGTTTATCCATTGATCAGTCTGTAGATGAGATTATCCAGCCCAATCCGAAATTTATACGAAAGGGAGAAACAGATATAGAACGTGTAATTGCTTATAGAGAAGGCAGTTTTAGAATACTTCCGATTTTAGATAATGACAACAAAATTGTTAACGTTATTAATTTTAGGGAAACGAAATCTTATCTGCCTGTTGATGCTGTTATTATGGCGGGAGGGAGAGGGCAACGACTAAAGCCTTTAACAGATACAACACCGAAACCTTTGTTAAAAGTAGGCGATAAACCTATCATGGAACATAATGTAGATCGATTAACATTATATGGAATAGATGATTTTTGGGTTTCCGTTAAATACTTAGGAGAGCAGATTGAAAGTTACTTCGGAAATGGTGGCGATAGAAATGTGAATATACAGTACGTATGGGAAAATGAGCCATTGGGAACAATTGGTGCGGTTTCAAAAATCGATAATTTCTTACATGATTACGTATTAATAACCAATTCTGACGTATTAACTAATCTAGACTACGAGCATTTTTTCTTAGATTTCTTAAAGCAAGGAGCGGATTTCTCTGTTGTAACGATACCGTACCATGTCGATATTCCCTATGCTGTGTTGGAAACGGATAATGGGGTGATCCATAATTTTAAAGAAAAGCCTACCTATACTTATTATTCTAATGGTGGAATCTATTTGATGAAAAAACAAATTCTCAAACATATACCGTCAAATTCATTCTTCAACACCACTGATCTAATGGAACTAATTATTAAGGAAAAATATAAAGTTGTTTCCTATCCATTAGCGGGATACTGGTTGGATGTGGGAAAACATGAAGATTTTGAGAAGGCACAAAAGGATATTAAACAGATTAAATTTTAATTATGAGTATTCTAATTACAATATGTGCGAGGGGTGGGTCTAAAGGGATTCCTGGTAAAAACATTAGAGAGCTTGCTGGAAAGCCACTCATCGAATATTCAGTAGACATAGCAAAGAAATTTGCGGATAAATATAAGGGGGTAATTGGAGTCTCCACAGACAGTAACGAAATAAAGTCCGTTGTTCGTGATATGGGATTAAATGTCGAATATCAACGACCAAGTATTTTAGCATCGGATACAGCGGGGAAGGTTGATGCCATCAGAGACATGTTATTGTACGAAGAAAATTCATGTGGAACTAAATTTGAGTATATTTTAGATTTAGATGTCACTTCTCCGCTGAGAACAATGGAAGACCTAGAATTGGCTTTTGCTGATTTTAGAATGAATAATTTAGCCCTTACATTGTTCTCGGTTAATAACGCTGCTAGAAATCCATATTTCAATATGGTTGAAAGGCAGCCGAATGGCTTTTACAATCTTATTAAAACTGTTGATCGTGCCACATTGACACGACAAAGTGCGCCGCAGGTATTTGATTTAAATGCTTCTTTTTATTTTTACAGAAGGGAATTTTTCGAATCTGCGGCGAAAGGAGTAATAACCGATAGATCTATGATATTTAATATGAAACATATTTGTTTTGATC
>DATMSZ010000180.1:0-2188 GCA_035565175.1 Pseudosphingobacterium sp. | reverse complement strand
AAATTTCAGTGGTCGCTACTGGTATTAATTTATCACAATCTATAAAAATTAAATATAAAAACTATATGCAATTAAAACGTTTAACCCTTGCCCTGGCCATAACAGCTTCTAGTGTTTTTATTTTTTCTTGTGCACGTCAGGTTACGAGAGTAAGTCCGGATGAAGCGATTGATATAAGTGGAAATTGGAACAATACCGATTCTAGAATGGTGGCTGATGAAATGACCAAAACAATCCTTGGATCAGGCTGGCTTAGTGACCACCTTGAAAAACAGGCCGGCAAGAAGCCAGTAGTTATTGTAGGTATGGTGCAAAATAAAAGTCACGAGCATATTGATGCGGAAACCTTTGTGAAGGATGTAGAAAAGGCATTTCTTCAAACACAACGCGTGAGATTGGTGCAAGGTGGAAAAAAGAGAGAAGAATTGAGAGCTGAAAAAGCAGATCAACAAGATAATGCATCCTTGTCAACTATGAAAAAATTCGGTTTGGAGAATGGTGCCGACTATATATTGCAAGGATCAATAAACTCTATTGTTGATTCACATAAACGTCAAAAAGTAGTTTATTATCAAGTGAATTTAGAGCTAACTGATATTCAGACCAACGAAGTAGTGTGGATTGGCGAAAAGAAAATAGCTAAATACGTGAAAAACTAAATTCTAGATTACGCTTAGGTGGGAATGAAAAACTCTTTTAATCATATATTAAAAACATCAACAGTTGGCTTGTTGATGTTTTTTGTATATGGATGTGCAAGTTACAACGACAAAGTCGCTTCCTACTATAAAAAAATCTCATTAGGAGATTATCAGGCAGCAGAGAAAGACCTTACTAAAAATTCTCTTTTAAAGAAGCCTCGGAACAAATTGCTTTATTTGATGGAAATGGGTAGAGTAAGCCAGTTAAATGGAGATTATGAAGCAAGTAATCGCTATTTTAATGAGGCAGATAGATTACTGGAAATTGGCTTGGGAAATGTAAAGGACGCGATTGTTGGGGCCCTGGTTAATCCAATGAACCAAAACTACAAAGGTGAAGACTTTGAGAAGTTTATGATACATTACTATAAAGCACTCAACTATCTTTATCTAAATAACACAGAAGATGCTATCGTCGAAGCACGAAGAATAACCTTACAATCGCAGGAGCAAACCGACAAATTTAACAACAAAAAAAACAGATATACGAAAGATGCATTTTCCTTAATGCTACAAGGACTAATCTATGAGCATGATAAAGATGTGAACAATGCATTTATAGCTTATAGAAATGCTGTCGAAGTATATCTTGATAAAACCGATAGTGTTTATTATGGTACACCTCTTCCCAACAGCCTAAAATACGACGTAATGAGAATGGCTTATCTTAACGGATTTGATTCAGAATTACAACGTTTCGAAAAGCTTTTTAATATGCCCTACAAACACTACACTTCAGGAGAAGGAGGGGAGCTTATCTTATTCTGGGAAAATGGAGTAGCACCTATTAAACAACAAGAAGACCTGGTTTTTTCGTTAGTAAGGGGGTCGAGCGGCGATTTTGTGTTTACCAACGCGGCAGGAACAATTTTCATTCCTATCGATAGAAACGTCTATACAGGATCAACAAGCTTAAATGACGTTCACAGTATAAGAGTAGCATTTCCAAAGTACGTGACGCAAACACCCTACTACACAGACGCTAATTTGAAATTAGATAGCGCAACTTACTATTTTGAAAAGGCAGAGGACATCAATGATCTGGCTGTAGCTACTTTAAAGCAACGTTTCGCTAAAGAAATGGGTAAAACGCTCACAAGGTTAGCAATAAAAAAAGCGGCCGAATATACCCTCAAAGAAAGTGCAAAGGGTTCTGGCAAAAACGGTAAAGACAATGCAATTTTAGAGGGACTGGGATTTGGTGTTCAACTCTATAGCTTAATATCTGAAAAAGCCGATACCCGTAATTGGCAATCATTGCCAAGCCAAATCTCTTACACACGTATCCCACTTAAATTGGGAGAAAATAAGATAACCATACAATTAAAAAGCAACGACGGCAATAATTTGACAGATACCATTAACATTAAAGGAAATGGTACTATTAAATTTTTGAGCTATCCGACGTTACGTTAATGCTCCCCGTTAAGCTTAGTTAAATCGATCATCCCGAAGTCTCAAATTTTAGATAAACTCAATGGAATCCA
>DATMSZ010000179.1:0-6374 GCA_035565175.1 Pseudosphingobacterium sp. | reverse complement strand
GGAGGTAATAATTCAAAAGAAAAAAGTGTTTTGCCTTTAGCGTTTGATATGTGGTCTGTTATTTTCATTTATAATATAGTTGTCAGTTGCCTGTTGTGAGTTGCGAGGATAACAGTTACTGCCCCTTGTCCTTTAATTGTTGATAGTAGCGTATAAAGCCATTTAATAATTTTCTAGAATGCAGAAGTTGGCTTAATAACTTCTCAAGTTCCTCTTTGTTGATGAAGTTCAAATCAGAAGAAAGAAGTATTTGGGTTTCCAATTCATACAAAGATCCTCTCGCTATAAAAAAGAATTGAATGCTATCTTTAGCATGATTTCTGCCACAGCCTTCTGCAATATTCGAAGGTACGGAAACTGCGCATCTTCTCATTTGATTTGTAAGACCAAAGACTTCCTCCTGAGGATAATTGGCGGTTGTTAAATAAATCTCTTTAACCAGTTCTCTGGCTTTTTTCCACACATCTAACTCAGTATAAGATTTTATATTTTCTTTCATTTTATAACTTGTCTACAAGCATTGCCATTAGTCTAACTCGAAAACACTCATAACTCATAACTCACAACTAATTAGTACCCCAAATTCGGCCCAAGCCATTTCTCAATGACCTCTACCGATTCATTTTTACGAAGTGCATAGTCTTCCACCTGATCTTTGCCGATTTTTCCAACACCAAAATAACGTGATGCCGGGTGTGCAAAATAAAAACCACTTACTGCCGCCGTGGGGTGCATGGCCAAACTTTCTGTTAGATAAATGCTTGTATTCTTTTCGGCCTCCAATATATTAAACAAGGTTGTCTTTTCGGTATGCTCGGGACATGCCGGGTATCCAGGTGCTGGTCGAATGCCGGCATATTGTTCTTTAATAAGCTCTTCGTTGCTAAGGTGTTCTCCGGCAGCATAACCCCAGTACTCCTTGCGAACCAGCTCGTGCATTTTCTCTGCAAAGGCCTCTGCTAAACGATCTGCCAATGCTTTTACCATGATACTATTGTAGTCATCGTAGCCTTTTTCGTATTCAGCTACCAACTCATCGCAACCAATGCCGGTAGTTACTGCAAAGCCACCCCAATAGTCGGGTATTCCGCTTTCAATTGGTGCTATAAAATCTGAAAGAGCATAATAAGGTTGGTCTTTTGCTTTTTCTGCTTGCTGACGAAGTGTATGTATGGTGGTAAGCTTTTCCTTGCGTGAATCGTCTGTATAAAGAATGATGTCGTCATCCACTGCATTAGCTGGCCAAAACCCAATGACAGCACGTGCAGTCAAAAGGTTATCGGATATGATTTTATCAAGCAACTGCTTAGCATCCTCAAAAAGTTTACTTGCTTCCACACCAATGGTTTTGTCAGTTAAAATGCGCGGGTAGCTTCCCTTTAATTCCCATGTGTGGAAAAATGGTGTCCAATCGATATAAGGCACAAGATCAGCTAGCGGAAAATTATCGAAGGCCTTTGTTCCCAGAAAAGATGGTTTTGGTGCTTTATAATTTGTCCAATCGATCTTAAAAGACTGTTTCCTTGCTTCTTTAATCGGAATGAGTTTTTTCTCCGCCTTCTTTTTGAGGTGATTTTCTCTCGCCCTATCATATTCCGCACGTATACTAGCCGCGTATTCCTGGTGCGTTTCTGCGTTTAAGAGATTGCTGGCTACACCAACACTTCTGGAAGCATCTAGCACATGGACAATTGTCCCTGAATAAGCGGGAGCGATTTTTACGGCAGCATGGATTCGTGAGGTCGTGGCCCCACCAATCATGATCGGAATCTTAAAACCTTCCCGCTCCGCTTCTTTGGCAACATGTACCATTTCGTCAAGAGAGGGTGTAATAAGACCACTTAAGCCAATAATATCGACCTGCTGTTTTTTGGCTTCTTCCAGGATTCTCTGGCTAGGAACCATTACACCAAGATCGATGATTTCAAAATTATTACAGGCTAGAACCACCCCAACAATATTTTTGCCAATATCGTGTACATCCCCTTTTACCGTAGCCATTAAGATTTTTCCAGCATTTTTCCGATCGCTTGCCGAAGGGTTCTTTGCTTTTTCGGCTTCAATAAATGGTAATAGATAAGCCACCGCTTTTTTCATTACCCGGGCAGATTTCACCACTTGAGGCAAAAACATTTTTCCAGCGCCAAAAAGGTCACCAACGATGTTGATGCCATCCATTAGCGGCCCCTCAATAACCTCCAATGGTTTAGGATATTTTAACCTCGCCTCTTCTACATCTTCATCGAGGTAATCAATGATGCCTTTTACAAGAGAATGTGATAAGCGTTCCTCAACCGTAGTATTACGCCATTCGGCACTTTTTACCTCTACTTTGTCTTTACTTTTTACGGTTTCAGCGAAATCTACCAAACGTTCGGTGGCGTCCTCTCTGCGATTAAGCAATACATCTTCTACATATTCCAACAAAGTCGGATCTACTTCTTCATATACTTCTAACATGCCGGCATTCACTATTCCCATATCTAACCCTGCTTTAATGGCATGATATAAAAATGCGGCATGCATTGCTTCCCGCACCACGTTGTTCCCTCGAAAAGAAAAGGAAATGTTACTTACACCACCGCTTACCTTTGCTAGCGGGAGGTTTTCTTTAATCCATCGTGTAGCATTGATAAAGTCCACTGCATAATTATTGTGTTCCTCCAGTCCCGTTGCCACAGTCAAGATATTTGGATCAAAGATGATGTCTTGGGGAGGAAATCCTACTTCCTTAACTAAAATGTCGTACGAACGTTTACAGATTTCTATGCGTCGTTGGAAGTTATCGGCCTGCCCTTGCTCATCGAAGGCCATTACCACTACAGCAGCGCCATAGTGCATAATAGTTCTTGCTCGATCTTTAAAAAGTTCTTCCCCTTCTTTTAGAGATATGGAATTTACTATTCCCTTCCCTTGCAGGCATTTCAGCCCCGCTTCGATAACACTCCATTTAGAGGAGTCTACCATGATGGGAAGCTTAGCGATATCCGGTTCTGAAGCGATAAGATTCAAAAAGCGCGTCATGGCTTCCTCAGAATCCAGCATTCCCTCGTCCATATTAACATCGATCACCTGAGCACCTCCCTCTACTTGTTGTCGGGCCACGGAAAGCGCTGCCTCGAAATCACCACTTAATATGAGTTTTGAAAATTTTGGAGAGCCCGTTACGTTTGTACGTTCACCAATATTCATGAAAACGCTTTCGGGACTGTAGGTAACAGATTCTAATCCACTTAAACGTAAATATGGTTTCTGTTTACTTATTTTTCGGGGCTTAGCTTTCGCCGCCTTGGCGGCGATACAGCTAATATGCGCTGGTGTGGTGCCACAGCACCCACCAACGATGTTAACAAAACCGTTTTCAATGAAATCCTCTAATAGATGTGCCGTTTCATGAGGCTGCTCATCATATCCACCAAACTCATTAGGAAGTCCAGCATTTGGATAAGCAGAGACATAGCATTCAGCTTTACGCGCCAGTTCTTCAATATGTGGGCGCATTTCTTTAGCACCCAATGCACAATTTAAGCCGATGCTGAGGAGATTGCCATGATTAATGGAGTTTAAAAAAGCTTCAACCGTTTGGCCAGACAACGTTCTTCCGCTAGCGTCGGTTATCGTACCAGAAATCATAATGTCAATAGGAGCAGTACGTTTGCCAGACCCTATAAGCTCCTTTTCATATTTTATGATGGCGAAGATCGCCGCTTTAGCATTTAGCGTATCGAAAATTGTTTCAATAAGGAGCAGGTCTGCTCCCCCATCTATTAAACCTCTTACCTGCTCGTAATAGGCGTCTACCAAGTTGTCAAAGGTTACTGCTCGATAACCTGGATCGTTTACATCGGGCGAGAGCGAGGCTGTTCTATTAGTTGGCCCTATCGCGCCGGCCACATAACGAGGTTTGGCAGGGGTAAGCATGGAGTATTCGGTAGCTGCTTCCTTTGCAAGTCTTGCCCCCTCATAGTTTAACTCATATACCAGTGATTCCATCTGGTAATCGGCCATGGAAATTATCTGAGAACTAAAGGTGTTGGTTTCTATGATGTCTGCACCTGCTTCCAAATAGGCGCGGTGTATCTCTTTTATAATCGATGGTTGCGTAATATTTAGAAGATCGTTATTACCCTTTACCTCAGAGGGGTGCTCGGTAAATCGTTCACCACGAAAGTCTTCTTCTGTTAAACCATATGGCTGAATCATGGTGCCCATGGCTCCATCGATTATTAAAATACGTTTGTTTAATTCTTCTCTAATACTCATACGACACGATATCTCACGCTGGTGCTCCAGTGGATTGTTTTATAAATTCTGCTTGCATTGAGAAAAAAGCCCAGAAATTTGACTTTCGCTTATCTGTCCCTTTTGCTGGGTAGAATGTAGCACCTTGTAAGCACAGGTTGCCAAGACTTCGCAGGGTCTAATCCCTCCGTCTTTCTCAATAAGCATTGCAAATGTCGTTAATAATTTGGTGATTATCAAGTGGAATTTGCTTTTGATTAAATAGGGGCAGCCCGAACTATTAATTTGTCAAAGCATTTGGAGACTTCTTTAAAAAGCGAGTATCTTTAGAAAATTGCTGAAGTTATAATAGTTAATGTTTTATATGCTCAAAGATAAATATGATGTAGTAGTAGTGGGTGCAGGGCCGAACGGGCTGGCTGCAGCTATTACCATGCAAAGGGCTGGCTTGGATGTACTGCTTGTTGAGGGCAAAGGTACAGTAGGTGGAGGCTTGCGATCGGCCGAGCTAATGCCGCCGGGAAATATCTACGATATTTGTTCGGCTATTCATCCGATGGCATTCCAATCGCCGTTCTTTAAGACACTGCCATTGGAAAAACATGGCTTAACCTATATTCAGCCACCCGTGCTCGCTGCGCATCCTATGGAGAAAGGAGCCAGTATAGGACTTTACCAATCTATTACGGAAACGGCACGGCAACTAAAGGAGGACGAGCAGACATACCTCAATCTGTTTAATCCACTAATTAAATTATGGCCCGGCGTGGTAGATGATGTGCTCGCACCTTTTCATATTCCGGCTAATCCGCTTAAGCTGCTTCGTTTTGGCCTCAAGGCGTTACAGCCTGCAACCCGCACAGCTCAAGGCTTCAAAAATGAACAAATGAAAGCTTTGTGGGCAGGAATGGCGGCACATTCTATGCTGCCGTTAGACTATATGAGCACATCCGCCATTGCTTTGGTGCTCTCCGTTGCCGGACATACAGGTGGCTGGCCGATTCCTGTTGGTGGCTCACAATGTATCGCTGATGCTTTGGCGTCTTATTTTAAGTCATTGGGAGGAGAGATAGTTGTTGATTATTACGTTGATTCAATGGAAAAGCTTCCGCAAACAAAGGCTATTTTATTCGACATAGGCCCTAAACAGCTACTGCAGATAGCGGGGCAAAAATTTTCTGAGAACTATCGAAATCAGTTGAAAAAATATCGTTATGGTATGGGTGTATTTAAAATGGATTGGTTGTTGGATGGGCCGGTGCCTTTCGAATCGGAAATATGCCAAAAAGCAGGTACCGTGCATATAGGTAATAGCTTTGAAGAGATTGCAAATGCAGAAGAAGCTGTTTGGAAAGGAAAGCATCCAGAAAAGCCGTTTGTGTTATTGGCGCAACAAAGCCTATTTGACGAGAGCAGAACACAAAACAAACAGCAAGTGGTATGGGCCTATTGTCATGTTCCTAACGGTTCCACCGTGGATATGACAAAAGCTATTGAGCAACAGATCGAACGTTTTGCTCCGGGATTTCGCGATAGGATTTTAATGACGCAGGTCAGAAATGCGGCAGCATACGAAGCATATAATCCCAATTATGTGGGTGGGGACATCAACGGAGGAGCAATGGATATTAGACAATTATTTACAAGACCGACACTTAAATGGTCGCCCTATAAAACAAGCGCTAAAGGGATTTATATATGTTCATCCTCTACTCCGCCAGGAGGTGGGGTGCATGGAATGTGTGGCTATCATGCCGCAAAAGTGGCATTGAATGATGTTTTCAAAATCAAAATAAGATAAGAGAAAAACAGATTAATAAAACAACCTACATCTTTAATAGGCATAAATAATACCTGTTATGTGTATTATTTATAGGTGAATTAGGAATCTTTTCGTCCTAACATAGCTTTGTTATGCTGTGTATATTTGTTTCGGTTTAAATATCTACTAAATTGGTAGATTTAATGTGTAATAATTATAATGCGATGAAACGAGCTAGATTTACAACTTCAATTTCCAGATGGGTAAGCACCCTTTCCATGCAAAAGTTTGTCCTTCCTTTCTGTTGTTGTTGAAAGACAACGATACGAACTCCTCTAAAATTAATCAATCTTCCATTTAGGAAATTTAT
>DATMSZ010000178.1:0-22137 GCA_035565175.1 Pseudosphingobacterium sp. | reverse complement strand
ACGGATTCTGTTTTAACCCATCTTGCAACAATATTTGCGCCTCCGGAATATATTCTACAACAGCGTTGTCTTCATAGCTTATTTCCTTAATCGGATTGCTTCCTAAAAGATGCGCACCGGGAAAATGTCTATCCATGTTTTGCTTATTTCGAAACACATCCAGTTTACGGTGTCCTTCATAGGCCAGTTCTAATCTGCGTTCATCAAGTACGACATCAATAATCGACTTTCCATGAAGATTGCTCTGTGTATATAGTCCTCCGGATGGTATTCCGGCCCTGGTGCGAATCAGGTTAACATCCTCTAATGCTTTCGCGCCATTGCCTGTTTTAGCATATGCTTCTGCTCTGTTCAGATACATCTCCGCAAGACGTGACACAACGGGCGACCATAATTGTGCCTGCCCCTCCTGGCCAGAGCACTTCAACACATAATACTTAGGAAAGCCGTTCCGTACTGCTAACTTTTTATCAATTAATGCGCGTTTCCTACCCTCGGCGGTCTGTATAAAATAATGGTATCCGCCGTGGCCATCCGCTTCTTTTTCCAATTTCACTGCAGCACCATTTTCAACATAAGTATAATCATCACCGCTCTTGGTAACCTCTTTCCATTTATAGGTCGACGAATTATCGGCATAAGTGGCCCACAAAATATTTTCATCCAGCACAACAGGCTCTATGAAATTATTGCGTACATCTTCCGGAAACTCCCTCACCAATTCTAAATAGCTTCGCGAAGCGTACATTTCTCCCCACCCTGATCCCAAAATGCTTGCATAAAAAGAACCCACCGTATACCAGCCATTATCGGGATAGTCGATATTTGGTTTCAATTTTACCGCAAAAATAGTTTCACTATTATCCTCTGGTTTAATCGTTGGATAAGTAGCTAATTTATCCGTAGCGAGTAAACTAAACTTACCCGCATTAATCACTTGATCGGCATACTCAATAGTTTTGGCATAATCTTCCTTGTACAGATATAGGCGTGACAATAATGCCCAGCAGGCTTCTTTAGAAGCAAATGTATTGTCCTTCTCAGCAGTAAAAAGAGAAGCCGATTTTTGCAAGTCAGCCTCTACCTGATCATACACTTCCCCTACTGTTGCCCTAACTGGATGGCTAAAGGCATCTGCATCGAGCTTTAAAGGGATTCCCAGATTAGCAACTCCTTGATTATAGGGTCTACCAAAGATATCAACCAATTGAAAATGCATCAATGCTCTTAAGTAGTAGTTTTCAGCTAGTAACTGATCATTGGCTTCGGAGGCTCCTTCCGTTATTGCCTCGATCACCTTATTGGCTCCCACGATTATTTCATAAGATTTTGTCCAGTACGTTGAAGTTCTGGAACTGTTGGCAACCCGCTGGTAATTATAGGAGAAGAATAAAGGGTCTGTTGTAGTACCACTTACGGACATATTATCGCCAGGAAATTCATGCAAAATATGCCATTCTGTTGCCCAGAGTTTCATCCGGTGATAGTTTCCTAGCGTGGCCGCTTCTAATCCTGTTTCAGAATTATTAAGGTCATCTCCCTTAATAGAATCGTAAGGTGATTTATCTACGCTACATGCGGTCGCTATTAACAAACATGTCATGGCAACCGCTATGTGTTTTATATTTATTTTCTTCATACTAATGATATTCAATTTTTTCAACATTCACAGACGCTTATAGGGAGACATTTATACCGAAAGTAAATCTCCTTGGTAATGGGTAAGGTGAAGTGTTATCACTTTCACCGCTAAAATCTGTCGTATTCTCCGGGTTGTCTGGTTGAAACAACATGGAGCCGTTGATAGCAGCTTCCGGATCGATTCCCGAATAATTCGTTATCGTGAAAAGATTATCTATAGAGGCGAAAGCGTTCAGCCCTTTGAGACCTAAACGTTTCGTGAGCTTCTCGGAGAAACGATAGCCAGCCGTTATATTCCGTAAGCGTAAATAACTAGCTTCTTCTACATATCTTGAAGACACTTTATTAGCATTCAAATTCCCACCGTAAACGAGCTGTGGATGTGTGGCATTCGGATTATCAGGAGTCCACCTAGACCACCCATCCTTCAAGATCATCTGATTATAGGTAGGATACGCACCGTCGGCATCAAAGAGTTCACGCCCCCCATTATAAACCATTGCTCCTTTGGAGAAGGAGAAATTCGCATTTAAGAATACATTTTTATACGTAAGGGCCGTACCGAAACCACCATAAAAATCGGGAGTAGAGTTACCCACCTTTTGTAAGGTGGCATCGTTATATCTACTAGTAAACGTCGTTTCACCTGTTTCGGGATCCACTCTTTCCCATTGTGGAGCGCCATTTTCTGTATTCACACCAGCCCATTTACGCATGTACCATGTATCAATATCTTGTCCTACTTCTACGATACGCATTCCCGATATTTGTCGGCCACCATATAACTCTGTAATTTTATTTACGTTTCGACCGATATTCAAGTCCACATGCCAGTTGAAATCTTTCCCCTTAAAAATGTCAGCCCCTAAGGTAAATTCGATACCGCGATTACGGACGGCGCCGATATTGTCCCAGTAACCACTAAAGCCAGAAACTGCGGGAAGTGGTACAAAGTGCAATAAACCACTCGTACTTTTATTATAGACCTCAAGTGTTCCTTCTAATCTTTCAAACAAACCAAACTCAAGTCCCACATTGCTGTCATAGGTACGTTCCCAAGTTAAATCTTCATTACCAAGCTGACTCGGGAAGGCAGCAGGCAAACCATTGTATTGGGCATTCGCTAGTGAATACAATTCGTACTGTGGATACAGTGAAAGCGGTGTGTTTCCAACACTACCATGCGCCACTTTTAATCGTAAATAATCGATTTTATCTATATCAAAGAAGCTTTCATTGTGAATGTTCCACGAACCACTAATAGCATAGAAATTTCCGTATTTATGGTTATCACCAAAACGCGAAGCGCCATCTCTTCTGAACGATACCTGCAGATTATAGCGGTTATCATAACCATAATTTGCATTGAACAATACAGATTGGAAGGCATAGTCAAATTTTGTTCCTTCCATCTTTAGGGGTTCTGATGCCGCATTAATAGTAGAAGCACCGGCGACAATACCTATACCTGTAGCATTTACGTCGTTGTACTGGTAATCGCTGTATTCATATGCGGCTAAGGCATTGATGGTGTGCTTGCCAAAAGTGTTTTGGTAACTCAATAGCTGGTTCGTAAAACGCGTAGTTCTTTTTGACATGATATTATTTATCTGTCCTTTTGTTCCGAGCCCTGCATTTGAACGCGGATCTGTAGAACCTAATGACTCTGCATTGGTATAGGTTATATTATTAGTTGATACAAAAGAAAAATGATCGTTTATATCATATTGAAAATCCGCATTCGCTAAGGTATTGACATTAGATCCTTTTGTATAATTCCACTGGAGATCATACAAGTAGTTTTGGGCATCGCGCCCATACCATGTAACACCGCTGACTTGCGGATTTACCACCGTTCCGTCGGCATTGTAGGGCTTATCCCATGGTAGGTAACGAAACATGTCATATAAAGAGTGCTGCCGATCATCCGTAGCCGTGTAAGTGGCCGAGATCTTCGGTTTAAATGTAAAACGCTTGCTGATTTTATAATCGACATTCATTCTCCCCGAAAATCTTTCATAGGCATATCCTTTTACAGACCCTTCTTCTTTAAAGTAATTTCCTCCTGCATAAATCTTCGCTTTTTCAGTGGCGCCCATATACGACACATTATAGTCCTGTGTAACGCCGTTTTGTGAACTTAGATCAAGCCAATCCGTATTGGTATTGAGCAGATCGGGCGTATAATAATCAGGGATAGATCCCGGGTTAGCAAATTGGCCATAATAATCATATAGTTGCTGGGAGTTCATTAGCTTAAAATTTCCTGTATTCATCACCGAGACACCTCCTTTGGCACTCGCGCTAATAGTGCTTGTGCCTTCACCTTTAGCCGATTTAGTTGTGACTACCATCACCCCATTTGCACCCCTCGACCCATACAGAGCGGCAGCAGCAGCATCTTTCAATACTGTCATGCTTTCTACATCTTGTGGGTTTAAATTGGGCACCCCTTGCCAGATCACACCATCTACCACCCAAAGCGGATCTACCGATGAGCGGATAGAGCTCTTACCCCTTATTCTTAGGGTTGGTAGTGCACCGGGTCTGCCAGTGTTGGCAGAAACATCAACACCCGCGACCTTTCCTTGCATCATATTGGCAATATTGGGAGAAGTAATATCTTTTAACTTTTCACTGCTGACCGTTGCGATGGAGCCAGTAAGGTTTTGTCTTTTTTGCATACCATAACCTGTCACCACTACTTCTTCCAGCGCGGAAACATCTTCTTTTAGCGTAATAGTTATCGCAGTATTTCCTTTCACAGCAACTTCCTGTTTTATGAAGCCAATGTAAGTTACTATTAAGGTTTCACTATTGCCCGACAGGCTGATGGAGAAAGCTCCTTCTGCATTGGTCTGCGTACCATTGGCGGGTACTCCTTTCTCAATGACCGATACACCAGGCAAGGGAGATCCTTGGCTATCTACTACCCTGCCGGTAATTTTTACTTGTTGTGCCATTGCCTGCGTGACGCCAAAAAAGCATAGCCACAACCATAATAATAGTTTGTTCATACGTTGTTTACGTTTTGTTTATATGTAGTTGTTAAGTTTGTATTTTCTGAATATTTCGAATGAAGAAATGCTCAGGTTTATTATATAAAATAAGACTTGATTTAACGCTAATCAGCAGTATCTTTAGCCCTTATCCACCATTTAGATAGAACAATTATATTGTTCCTAAAACGCTTATACAAATTCAAACACAACGAAATCGATTGCGTAATTTTTTAGGCGTAGCACGCAATCGATTGCTTAAATTAAAATCCAACAATCCCTATACTCTTTACTTTTTGACTAGCTAGATACTTTGAGCTTGGCTGATTTTTTTATAAAATGCTAGAGGTGTGACATCAACAACAAGCTAACACAGAACGGCAGTTATTGGCAATTGCAGGTTCCGTCAATTAAGCCGGCCAAGAAAAAAACGCCCGAGTAAAAGTGTACCCGGGCGTTTTTTCTCAGCCTTAAAATTGCTTTTCGTATTTTTCGTCTAACTGAAATCCTTTACATACAGCGTATATCTTTTCCCTTTAATGAACTGTATGGTTTTCGACTTGCCCTGATATACAATTGTTTTTGGCCCCGCTTGATCTGCAGTAACATCCACTTTTGTTAGCTCACCTTTTTTCCAGGCAAGGCTCACCGTAAAACCACCGCGCGCGCGCAATCCACCTATCTCTCCACTTTCCCAAGCCTTAGGCAATGCGGGAAGTAATGCTATTTCCCCTGTTTGCGACTGCATCAACATTTCAGCCACCCCTGCCGTAGCACCCATATTACCGTCCAGCTGAAAAGGAGGATGTGCATCCAATAAATTAGCGTAAGAACCTGCTCCTTCACCGTCATAATTAGTTTCACCAGAAGACTTTTTATTGGCCCCCGCTGGCTTTATCACCATTTTATATAATTTTAAGGCCCTATCTCCATCTCTCAAACGCGACCAAAAGTTCACTTTCCATCCAAGCGACCAACCTGTTGCCTCATCGCCGCGAGCTTCCAAACTAACTTTTGCCGCCTCGGCCAAGGCCGGCGTCTTCAGGGGCGAGATCTGCCTACCAGGATGTAGCGCGAAAAGATGAGATACATGTCTGTGTTTATTTTTCGGGTCATCGAGATCCTCCTTCCACTCTTGTAGCTGTCCCCATTGACCAATTTGAGGTGGTAGTATTTTGTCTCTTATTGCGGCCGCGCTATCCGCAAAAGCTTGATCTCCTACTATTTTACCAGCTTCGGCACAATTATTTAATATGTCCCATGCTATTTGATGATCCATAGATGCACCCCCAGAGATCCCCCCATGCTCCGGTGAATAAGAGGGAGAAGATACCAAGTAGCCCCTTTCATCAAGTGTCAGGTAATCTATCCAAAATAATGCTGCTTCTTTCATAATTGGATAGGCTTTATTACGAAGATAATCGATGTTCCGATTATAGGCATAATGTTCCCATACATGCTGGGTTAACCAAGCGGCTCCGCCTGGAAAAAAACCCCAAGGCAGGCCTCTGTTAACGGCAGTATATCCAAAAGCATTGTTCATGGTATTCACGATCCAACCTCTAGTATGAAAAAAATCATTTGCACTTTTTTTTCCGGGTTCGACCAAGCTTTCTATATAATTAATTAGCGGCTCATGACATTCTGCCAGATTAGTTACTTCTGCTGGCCAGTATAACATCTGCTCATTGATATTGGTATGGTAGTCTGCTGCCCAAGGCGGATTGACGCTATTATTCCATTTTCCCTGCAAATGCATGGGCATAGTCCCTGGACGAGAAGCTGCAATCATTAAGTAGCGCCCATACTGAAAATATAACACTTCTAATCCTGCGTCCTCGTCGCCCTCGAAAAACGCCTTCTGCCGTTCATTAGTTGGAACTGCCAAATTTGACCTTCCTACCAGCTTAAATGTCACCCTGTTAAATAAACGGGAATAATCTGCTATATGTTCTTTTAATAAACTACTATATGTCATTCCCTTTACAGATTCCAATCGGGTATTTATAGTTTTTTCATAATCATTGCCTTTATATAAGGGGTATTGCATGGTATACTCCGTAGCAGCAGTGTGTAAAATAACTAAACTGCGTGCATGCGCTACCTTAACTTTTCCCGCCTGATAACTTACCTTTCCATCACTGACAATTCTATAAGCCGTTTCAAATGCTTGTTTATTATTTGGCACTTGTCCAGAGAATGAATATACATCCTCATGAAAAGTCTCTTTGTTTTTTTGTTGAGGGGTTGTATAGATTATCTCATAATTTTCGGGAATAGTTGAGTCAAATTTATAGACCATCACGCCTTTCGGATAGTTACCAAAAAAGGTGCGTGTGTATTGATTCTTCCCAATGGCATAACTTACTTTTCCTACTGCTTGCCCTATGTCTAGTTCGCGACGATAATTCACAGCCTTCGCCTCTCCATGCCCAAGGCGTACAAATAAATCACCCATCGTTTGTTGTGAGCCAAAATCACCCCATTCCGTATTATCTCCTGCTTGCTTTGCTGGAGGAGCCCCCGTCATATGGCTAGCCACCAACTCATTTGCTTGCTTTAGGTCTCCTTTTTTTATAAGTTCCCTTACCTGGTTGAGGTATTTCCACGCATCTGGTTTATTCCCATAATTATAAGCAGGGTTAGCTCCGGGCCCGCCCGACCATAGTGAACCTTCTGAAAATTGAATTTGCTCCTCGCTTATGCCACCGAAAAACATAACTCCCATATAACCATTTCCGATAGGCAAGGCCTCACGCATCCAGTCTTTCGCTGGTTCATTATACCATAGTTTAAGATCTTCTTGTTGCGCTTTAGTTTTATTTAAACAGAGACACATACATAGGAGAACGAAGAATGCTGTGTTAAGATTTAGTGGCATCATTAATTAAGTTTAACTGCATAGATAAGGCATTATGTTTTCATTTCAAACAATAATGTAAGCGAAATATTCAGCTATTTTAGCATGTTAAGTATCCACTCTCAGATTACAACATCAGGTTACTCCTATTTATCTGCATTATAAAGGTATTTTCTAATGCAGATATTATACTGATTTCCTTATTTCCCAGTGAGTGCATCCAATACTTTCATTACTTCTAATCCCTCTTCTACACTACAGGGATTATTTCTCTCTCCCTTAAAATATGCTACCACTGCCTCAATCATTGGCTGTTGTACATGCTTTAATGCCTCAAAAGAAAAGGATTGAGAACCATTTTTATTAACAAGTTCGATGGGTTGTCCGCTAAAAACCGAAAAACTTAATTTTCCCTCCGTCCCTATAATCTGACAGCTATCTATCTCTTCAAATGCATTAAAAGTCCATGTACCATTAAAAAGCAGATCGTTCTGAAATAAAATCTGACCGGCAACCACGTCATCCGCTTTGTATAATCCGGCTTGATTATGGGATATTCCGCACACGTCCCTTATTGTCCCAAAAAAGTAATACATTAAATCAATTTGATGTGGAGCTAGATCATGAAAAAGTCCGCCGCCCGACTGGCCCGGATCTAAACGCCATTTAATTTTTGGATCTTGCATCGCCATTTTGGTTAACGGCTTGTTTGCAAATTGCAGTAAAACCATCTGTGGCTTACCAATCGTGTTTTCTTCTAGAAGTGTCTTAATCTTTTTAAAGTATGGCTGCTCCCTTCTATAATGAGCTACACTAAGTTTACCCTTATGATTATGCACAGCCGCTGCGAGTTCTTGTGCCCGTTCGACGCTCAGTACCATCGGTTTCTCCACATATACATCTTTACCTGCCGCTAAAGCCGCGATTGCATAGATATCATGCGTATCTGGTGGTGTGGCTATATAGATAGCGTTAATTTCAGGATCTTCAATAAGCTTTTGAGCATCCGTAAACCATTTTGGTATATTGTGGCGTAAGGCATAATCTTTCACTTTCTCTTCATCCCTACGCATTACGGCTAGCAGGCGCGAACCTTCTACTTTTTGAAAAGCTGGGCCACTTTTCACCTCGGTCACATCACCCGCCCCAATCATTCCCCAGTTTATTGTTTTTGTTGTCATTCGTAACACAATTTGTTTGTTAATTTCGAAGGTACTCATAAATTGCAAACCGGCTTTGTGTCCATTAGCATTTCCTTATTTATTTTATCACTAGCCAAGTGTATCCTTCAGCAGGAATTTCTATCTCCAATTCGATTTTGTACTTTCTGTTCAATTTATAGTTAGTTGGAACCCCTTCTTCTATACTAACCCAAACCGTCTCATATTTGCCCGTGTAATAAAGAGGCAGCTCAATTTTTCTTCTAATACTTTCTTTTAGCGGGTTGTATAGCATTGCCAAGCCCTTTATTTTGCCTGCAGCATTGGTATGTAGAATACCATCCCAATCTCTTCCATCTGCTCTTCGAAGATGAACAATATCGGCATTCAGGATGTCTCGATACTTGTTGTACCAATTTATCACCTCTTTAACTGTATGCTTGGTCTCCTCGGTATCATATAATCTTGGGCCACGATAACAGGCCTGTATACCTGCCCCGTAATATTGCATCATTAGCTGTTTATAATCTTTTAAGTGATCTTGTAGCGGCTCCAATACAGCTTCTGGGCCTCCGCCATGGTAAGCCGTTAAAGGAACGAAGCCCCAGCTCATAGAAGGAGTTTGTTCCCAAGTACCATCATAAATATTCTGCCGGTTTAATATCTTTTGATTTTTTCTAGGTAAGGCAAAATTTACCTCTCGATACCCTAGTCCAATTTTATGTGTACCATCCAAAAAATACCAGTCGGGCGCATTGATATAAACGCCTCTATTGTTTAACCAGTGATATAACTCCTTTTGCATGGTAAATTGTTTCCATTGACTATCATCCAAGTCTTTGTGCCCTGGGTGCGAAGTGGAGGCACATTGATCGCCGGGATAGGGCCCGTCATTTTCCCAAATATCAAAGCCTGTCTCCGCAAAAAATGTCCTAATTTTCTGACTATATGCGATTCCCCATTCGCTTCCAAAACAAGGTGCATTACCAAAAAAAGCGTTGCCTGTTTTACCGGTTCTTGGATTTATTACATCATCTTTTTCGCTTATTTTTCTGGAGCTGAATAATGAATAGCCTCCTATCTTTAGGTTATTTTGATGCGCATAGTCGGCCAACTGCTTCCATCTGGCTAAATTACTGGCAGAAGTATCTTCCATATTAATATGGCTTCCGAAACTTAAAATCAACGCTTCATAACCTGTAGTGACACATTGGTCGATCGCGCTTTTTACCTGTTCGTCATTTTTACTTACAAGATGCATAAAAATAGGATTAGCTGTTACCCACGGTGCAATAGTGCGATACATTTTGCGAATAGCCATTCCACGTCGTTCTCGGTCATAACTATCCATCAGTAGCTCCCACGTTCTTATAGATGTTAACTGTTTGTCAACAGCCAAATTAACACCAACACCTTTTTCCGGATAAATCTCCAACAGAGCGGGTGTATTTAAATCATAGTTCACCTGAGACGTGTAAGTCGTGTCCCGCTCCCAGTGCGTAGTTTGATCACTTAGATGATAACGCATAGCATTATTAAAAGCAAAATTGCTTTCTACATAGATCCCATGTTGTTTATACATTTCTGCTACCTTACCTACAACAGCGCTTTCTTCTTCTACTACCGCCAGTTGTTCATGGATAATCTGGTTAATCTTTATGGATGAACCCGTTTGGTTATCTATTGTTACCCATTTAGAGATCAGTGGCAGACCATCATAAATGGCATAATGAACCATTACGGTGAATCCCTTTAGGGAAGCTAATGCTGATCGGTATTCAAATGTAATCTCTTTACCTTTTGCAGCTTCTTTATTGCTTGCCCACCATTTCTCTGCTTTCCAAGAAAGCACTGGTTTCAATTCTGTAATTTTATGGCCTATGTAGGTAAAATCATGTTCTCCGACTGATAAATCACTGAGCCATTCAGGCAAAAAATAGGCCTGTTCTTTCTGGCCGATAAGCCCCCCAATCCTATACCATTCATCATTTATTTTTATAGTCGCTTCCGGCTTTATTGCTCTTATAAGTTGTTGCCCGGTAGTGAGATTTGTGAAATCGTAACACACTACATTAGGTTGCAAACGAAAAACACGCTTTATTAATCCATTTTGGACAATTAGGTCTTTCTGATCCGCGCTCATGGTAATATTGGATTGATAAACCGAAGGCGACAATAACCAATCTGATTCGACAAACTTGTCTTGCCCAAAGGTCGCCTTAACCGTTAAAAATAAACACAAAAGCAGTACTTTCCTGCTAATTATTCTTCTCATAGCTATTCCTTACTAACTAATATTTGCCGAATTCTATTTAGGTATTATAATGATGCTCGGTGAAGCATAATTACAACTAAAAGCCCAGGCCAAATTAACCTTTATAAGCCAAACTGTAAAAATTTCAGTTTAGTTACGCAACCGATTGTCTTTAAACAATAAATTCCAGGCTTATTAACACAATTAACATACCTGTGTCATAACCACTGTGTAAAAATATTCACAACAAACATTATCGTGGGAAAATTTGTTATACAACACGTGATAATATGTATATTTATAGGCAAGTTCATTATACACCAATTGTGTTTAAATACATATGATTTTAGTCGATGGTACTTTATGATCGCATAGATATTGCTATTTTAGACGATGACCCTTTACATCGTAAATTGCTGCGAGCATTACTCGAAGCAGATGGCTATGCCATATCCATAGAAGAGAAAACGGGCGAGGACTTTCTGGAAAGAATGAAAAGTACCACTCCTTTGCCTCGGGTTTGCATTGTGGATATTTTTCTACCAGGAATGAACGGTTTTGAGACTATTAAACAACTAAAAGATCGTTGGCCAGCGATAAAAGTAATTGCCTATACCGGTGCCGTGGAGCCGTCTACTTTTGAGAATGCAATTACTGCCGGCGCAGATTTACTAATGCTGAAAGGAGAGCATCCAAAAAAAATGATCAGAACCATCGAAGGCTTGATTGAAGATTGGAAAGAATCTGATGATAGAAGCTATTTACTTTAACGGCAAGATTAAACGTCTGTTTCACCCAATTTGTCATGTCTTAGAATACCGAGAACCACAGAAAAGCTCTTCCAAACTTTCTATAGTCGCCGCAAACGACCTTTTTAGGTAGCTCGAAGCCATCTCTGGAGCGATTTACTCGTTTCATGTCAAAGAGGATGCAATTAATGGCTTAATTACATCCTTCTTGCATCAGGTGTAGTTTGTGTGTAAAATATAAGCCGCATAGCGTTTTGTTGCATTGACCTATGGATGTGCTAAAAGCTTGTTAGCTAAATCAAGTTCTTCCTTTGAGATGTTATGCGATTTATTTTTGAACAGCTGCAAAGTAACTTGTCCACCAAGTGTTTTTAGAACGTCAGCAGTCTCATTTACACGAGCAACCGGCACGTGAAGATCGGGATCACTACTCGTTATTAAAATCTGAGTGCCTTCGAAATCACCTTGATATCGATCATTTATCAGTTCCTTTCCGATTAGTCCACCGGTAAATGCGATGATACCTCCGTACTTTCTAGCACCACGTGCAGTATATTCAAGTGTTAGACAAGCACCCTGTGAGAAGCCAAAAAAATAAATCTGCTCTTCTTTGATACCGTTAGCCTTTATCTCTTTAACCGCCTCGTCTATGGTAGCTATCGCCGAATCCAAGGCAGGTTGGTTGTCTTGCTCAGGAGCCATAAAACTATAAGGGTACCAACTGTTATTAGTAGCTTGAGGCGCATAAATAGCCATATCCTCCACTTTCAAGAAACGTTGAAGCGATATAATATCCTCTGCAGTACCACCTCTACCGTGGATCATAACGATGGCTTTATCCGTTTCGTTAAACGGTTTACCTGCCTTTACAAATTGTTTATGATGTGTGTACATTTTAGTTGTTAGTTATTAGTTGTTAGTTGTTAGTAGCGACACGCCCGACAAGAATGGTGCTACTGCTACTAACAACTTTTCCCTACTCAATGACTCCCCTTCCTCATTCACTGCCTTTCCGCTTTAAGCTTTCTGCTTCAGGCTTAGTCCAAAGAAGGAAGCACTTTTTCCAATTGTTCTCTATAAGATTCATATTGCGCAGGTAGCATTAAACCCCTTCCTAATTGCTCCACAGTTTCATCAGTAGCAAAGCCGGGATTGTCGGTTGCAATTTCAAACAATACTCCTCCTGGTTCCCTGAAATACAAAGAATAAAAGTAATTTCGGTCGATTTTCTCTGTAATATGTAGCCCCGCGTCCAACACTTTCTGACGATAATACATAAGTATTTCTTCATTCTCCACTCTAAAGGCCACGTGATGGACGGAGCCTCCTGCCACATGTCCTGCACTTTCGCCAGGTGCTTCTACAAGGTCCACTAAATTTGCCTGTTCAGCGTGATCAGTTATAAAACGAAAACGATTGACATGTTGCTCTCCCAAACGATAGCCTAAGATATCGGTCAACACTTTAGCAGTAGCTTCTATTTTATTCGTTGTAATGGTAATATGGTGAAATCCACGCGTGGCCACTAGTTTTCCCACCTCATCTGTAGTCCATGGATTACGTATATCTTCTTTTTTAGGAACTGTTAATTCAAATTTTAAACCATCAGGATCTAAAAAGGTTAAATACGCTTCGCCAAATTTTTCTGCCACTTTATTATAGGTCACGTTATTTGCTTCAAAGCGTTGCATCCAAAAATCCAAGCTACCTTCAGGCACTGAATAGCCAATTTCGGTCACTTGCCTTGTTCCCCGTCGGCCTGCTGTAATACCTCCCCATGGGAAAAAAGTTAAGATTGTTCCAGGTGTACCCACTTCATCTCCGTAGTAAAAATGATAGGTTTCAGGATCATCAAAGTTTACTGTTTTCTTTACAAGGCGCAAACCCAAAACACGTGTGTAGAAGTCATAATTTTTTTTAGCGTCACCAGCTATCGCTGTTAGGTGATGGATTCCTTTTATTTTATTTTCCATGATTAATCCTTTTTCTTTTTGTTTATGGTACAAATGTCGGCATCCATTTGTTCCAAAAAATTAATCTAGGACAAGAAATTGACGTTGTTAGTTATTGGTTGTAAGCTGTGCCTTGTATTCATCAATTCTCTTCTGCGTTTAAATCTCTCCTATCCTTCTTAAAATAGATGGGTTCGGGTATTTCATTTGGATCAAAGGGATTATAGAAATATATATTTTGTGCTCGATAGAGCTGCAAATGGCGCTTTATTCGTTCTTCAAACTGTTGGTAGTTTTTATTTTCATCATTGGTCCATGCAGCTTCCGATAAAGCCGCTAAACGAGGGAAGAGCAGGTAATCTACCCGATTTTCATTCGTAACGGTTTCCGTCCAAAGATTGGCCTGTATGCCCAAAACCTGTTTTAATTTCGACTTATCTGCCACCAAGCTGTCTAACGAAAAAGTATAAACGTCCTTTAGTGTATTGTACAATTTACCCCATTTTCTTCCAGCATGATGCGTGCTATCTTGCACAAAGTCAAAATAAAAAGGTAAACGCGGACATATAACTGTTTGATACCCTTTGTCCAGTGACATTTGTAATTGCTGAGGTTTATCATGCCGCCACCAAAATATCACTGTCTTTTCTTTTGGCAGATTAATATCAGCCATCTCGTCCCATACAAGTAATTTAGCATTTAGCTGATAAACCGAGTCGGCCATTCGTTCCATAAAGTAACGCTCGATAGCTTTTAGATCCTTCAATTGATGCTTTTGCATCAGCTTTTTTATCCCGTCATTTTGCATCCATTTATCTGAACCAAAGCTTACCTCGTCGCCACCCAGATGTAGCATCCCCGAAGGGAACAAAGCATTGGTTTCTCTTAAAATGTTGGATAGGTAGGTGTAGGTTTCATCCTTTCCCGGATCGAAAGTAAAATCCGGATGCTGTGCATTACCTCCACCGCTGTATTGCGGATACGCTCTGTTTGCGGCCGTAGCATGTCCGGGCATGTCAATTTCCGGGATAATCGTGATATTTCGCTTTGCAGCATAATCAATCACTTCAGCGATTTCCTTTTGCGTATAATAAGCAGCTGGTTTGGTAGGGTCATTATGGTCCCCTACACCACCCAGCAAAGCCAATTTAGGGTATTTTTTTATTTCTAATCGCCAAGCGGGCTCATCTGTCAAATGCCAGTGCAATTTATTTAATTTATAAAAAGCCATCCAATCGATCAAACTAAGGACTTTTTTCTTTCCGAGAAAGTAACGCGACTCATCGAGCATAAGTCCTCTCCAAGCGTACTGCGGTTTATCCTCAATTTGCCATGTTGGTATATTGATAGTACCATTAATGACCTCTTCATAGCTCATGAGCTGAATGAAGCTGGACACTCCGTTCAATACGCCTGCCACCGAATTTCCTTCAATGGTTACTTCTTCTGTATTCATAAGCAAACGATACGACTCATCATCCTCCTTTCCCCCATTTAGTTTTAACTGAATACGGCTCGTACCAATCAGAGAGGCTTGCACTGCAATAGGAATTGCTTTTAAATGAAGTAACGCTTGTTGTAGATACTGTCCGACATTTTGTAATGACGGTGTATCCATCGTCAATGCGGTATTTTTACTTAATCGAAAGGAGCCAGCTCCCTGCACAGCATGGCGTGGTGCCGGAATCAATGGACATGCCTGCTGCCCATAACTTTGTAAAGTCACAGCAAAAAGCAACACAAGGATTAAAAATCGATTCATCATATTCGTTATTAGTAGTTAGTTTATCGATTAGCGTCGATTATATATTTTCAAACCGACCCAAATCAAATTATAGAATATTACATATGGCGACTTCTTCCTCCGCCAAAGCTTCCTCCTCCACCAAATTGTCGCAAATTATAAGTAAAACTCAACAAAAAGTATTGTCGTAAGATATTGGTTTGCGAATCTTCTATATATCGCTCGGTAATGTCACGGTTGATTTGTGTATTACTGTTAAGTAAGTCAAATGCGGATAATGAAACCTCCGCCTCTTCATTCTTGAATAGTTTCTTCCCTATGGAGGCATTCCACAGTAAGAAACTCTGATCAAAACCGTCCGCCACACCGGTATTATAACGATAATTTAAACTCGAAGCAACCCGAATACCTTTCCAAAAATTATAAGTGACCTCATTACGAATGGTTTGATTGTAATAGTTATTGCTTAAACTTTGGTTATTGCCGTTTCGAATCATACTATAATTTCCAGAATAGGATATATTGAAAATGATCTTGCGGCTGATATTGCTGTTAACAGCAATCCGTTGGTTGATGCCAAAGGTATTATTGTGGGTAACCACGTCATTCAATAAGCCAACATCCCGGCTATGATGCAAAGTGGTATTGGTGTTTAAATTAATTTTTAAGGCCTTGATAGGAATACCAAAAGACGTGTTTGCCCGCATACTGTAATATCCGTTTACATTTTCAGGTCGAACAAATTGTGCTCCTTTTCCTAGCAAGACATTATCTACAATAAACGTATCCACAGAAGCAACCAACGTTGAATTCACGATTCTATTACTGATAAGGTTCGCATTTAAGCCGACCGAAAAGCTTGCCCCGCTCTCTCTTTTTACACTATTATAATTCAGACTGAATGCATGCTGAAACTCTTGTTTCAAGTTGGGGTTACCACCTGTAATGTTTAACGGATTTTGATTATTTATGACATCCTGTAATTGCAATACATTAGGCGCATTGGTGGAACTGTTATAATTGAATCGCAGGCGCTGATCGCGTGAAAAGCGATACATGATATTGGCATTTGGAAGATAATTTTTAAAATGATGGGCGGTACGAACCTCTTCCGGAAACAGTCTATTATTATTCATTTTTGTCTGCTGATAATCTATCCCCACATCAAACAAAAAGAACTCTTCCGAGAATTGATAGTTTAAGCCGGCGCCGTAAAATTTATTGTCATTTCTAAACTCATTCGACAATGAGCGATTCAATTCCGAATACTGACCTGTTTCGGCTAAAAAATCGAACATCTTTCTATCTGAGTAACTGTTATTAGTACGGCTATTTAAGTTAGCCATTATCCTGGAAGTTTTCCCTAAAGGTTCCGTATAAGTGATTCTCCCCTCCCAGCTGTTACTGTTTGAGAAGCTGGTATTGCGGTTGTTTACCGTATCCGATCTGCTGAGCTGTTCGTCCTCATAGAACAGGTTATAAGACAACGCAAAAGCGTCATTATCATTCTTATTGTAATTGCTTTGCAAATGTGCTGTAACGGATCGGCCTTTCCTATTCAGCCGTAAACCATAGTCCAAGCTTCCACCTATTGTAAAGGCATTATTTTCCCCATTGTTTTGGCGATTAGAAGTATTAATAAGATCCTGCACAGCACTAAGCGTACGGGTATTATTACTATTTGTCGTCTTTCCATTACTGAAATTGATGGCTGGACTAAGCGTTAGCCGTTGCGTAGAATCCTGCTCATACTCCAAGCGAAATCCCACGGTATGGTTCCAATTGTTTCTGTTGGTCTGCTGTGAAGATATATTAAATTGGTTAGCATTTTCCCCGATAAGCGTTTCACGATTTGAACTTTCTATCAGATCCTTATTAGAGGTATTGAAATTGTAATGTGCATTAAATTGTACATCTTTCCACCAGGTATTATTATAATTTACGGCTATACGGTGGCTGGGGCCAATTCCTCCTCCCTGTCCTCCATTTCGTCCGCCCCTACTTCCAGCACCAACTAGTTCTGTTGACGAAAAACTACCCTGATTGATATTATTGGATACTATATTAGCGCTGATTCGTTTGTCACCGCTAAACATGTTTAGGAAACCGCCTGTATTGTAGCGACTCTCATTTCCGGTAGCCCCTGCCATCCGACCAAAATAGCCATGCCTTTTCTCGGGTTTGGTAACTATATTGATTATTTTCCGCCGCTTTCCATCGTCAAAGCCAGTTAATTTTGACTGTTCACTCTTTTCATCTATTAGCTGAATCTTGTCGATGACATCTGCTGGCAACGATTTGAGTGCTACAGCTGGATCGGAACTAAAAAACTCTTTGCCATCAACAATAATTCGTTGCACATCTTCTCCTTGTGCCTTGATCTTACCGTCTGCATCTATTTCAACACCTGGGATTTGAGTAACCAGCGCATCTGCATCTGCGTAAGCCTCCGTACTGTATGCTGACGCATTAAATTCGGTTGTATCACCCTTAATCACAACTTCTTGCGGCGTCACCGTAATATTCACGGCCTCCAGCATGGTAAAGTCCAAGCTTAACGGGATAGTAATCTGCAGGTCGGAACCCGTAATGTTCAGTTTTCTCTTTACCGGTTTATATCCTACGTAGCTAACTACTAACGTATACTTGCTAGCGGGCACACCCACTAACTCAAATACACCGTCTTCCAACGCGGCCGTCTGCCTTACGACAGAATCAGCTAACGTTTTTAAACTAATACGTGCCCCCTTTAGCCCTACGTTGTCGGCACTATCTAAGATATTTCCGGAAATTTTGTGCTGAGCTGAAACGACGGTAAACCTTAGGCATAAAAAAAAACAAAAAACGATCAATAAATGTATCTGACGCATTTATAATAATTAGGTATGGACAAAAAACTAGCCCGACAAGTCGGGCTAGCTCCCATTACCTTTTTAAGGGTAATTATCCTGATATATAAAATATACTGTTTGTTTAGTATAAAGTAAGACAGAAAGTTGCAAAAATGGTTTAATCACAACGCATTTGTTACAATAAATGTCTTTTTTTGACCAGTAATCTGTTCATTGTCCCTGATGTCAATGCCCATATGAACCCGACAGGAAGGCTCCATCTGACCACTAAACCGCCGAAGGCAGCATGAACCGAGTGAAACGAGCTCATGAACTTAGCGTAGCGTTCTCACGAACGCCTAATAGATAAGTTAAATAGTGAGTAATACCATTGAAAATAAATACTTATGAATAATGCCTTTAGAAGCATGCAATAATGAATAAACAAACAGATGAAACCATAAATATTATATACACTATCCAATAAAGGTTTTTAATTATTAATTTAGCTACTCTGTTAACAAGTTTAACAGCAAAAGCACATTAACATCCATTGTACAAATGAAACCACTCCTAATATTAAGTTTATTTTTATGCTATTTTTGTGTAGCTAGGGCACAAGAAGCTTCTCTAAAAATAATACGAGAAAATAGCGCTACGACAATTAAAAATCAGGGACAAACAGGTACTTGTTGGGATTATTCTACTACTTCATTGGTAGAATCAGAATCAATACGGAAAGGATTACTAAATAATCCCGATCTATCCGAAATGTTCACCGTAAGAAATGTATACATTGAAAAGGCCAAAAACTACGTTTTACGCCAGGGAAAGGCGCAGTTTAGTGAAGGCGGTTTAGGACATGACCTCATTCAGGCGATCGCTAAATATGGAGCTGTTCCACAGCATGTTTTTCAAAATGTATCAGGTGAAGTACCTAACCACGAAGGACTTGATAAAACACTTAAAGACTATTTGGATAAGATATTGAACAAGCGGCCCATACCTACTGACTGGTTAATTGGTTATGAAAAGATATTGACTGAAAAGATAGGCACAGCTCCCGATAACTTTGATTACGAAGGAAAAAATTATACCCCGCACACCTTTGCAACAGAGGTATTGAAGTTCGACCCGAACGATTATGTGAACATTACTTCTTTTACGCACCATCCCTTTTATGCACCTTTTGTACTGGAAACGCCTGATAATTTTGCAAATGCATCCTTCTATAATGTTCCGCTCAACGAAATGATTACGCTCACCGAAGAAGCCTTAAAAAATGGATATACAATTATGTGGGACGCGGATGTAAGCAACAAAAATTTTCAGCAAAAGAAAGGCTTTGCCCTACTCTTTGCAGATAGCACAGATGCGAAACAAATGCACATTAATCCAGAAGCGGGCGAGCGTCCATTTTCGGAAAACGTTCGACAACAATTATATGAAAACCTTACCACCCAAGATGACCACCTCATGCATCTGGTTGGCATAGAACAATCTAAAGGAGGTAAGTTCTTTTTTAAGGTCAAGAACTCCTGGGGAGAAGTAGGCCCCTTTGAAGGATACATCTCTGTATCAACACCTTATTTTGCTATTAACACGGTCAGCTTGGTTGTGCCAAAAGATGCCTTATCAAAAGAGATGAAGGAAAAGTTAAAATTATTATAGAAGAATAAATGGATGGGGTCTCATAGGCCTTAAATTCATATCCATTAATCGTTTTTGAATGAAAGCAGTCATCACAGCATTTATATTATTTATCAGTCATTCTTTTACTTGGGGCCAACAAGCCAATAAACTGTATTACTTCCAATCTAAAGACAACTTAATAGGTGTAAAAAATCAAAATGGAAATATTATTATTCCCGCCAAGCACCTCAATTTTTCCCTAATGGAAGAGGATTTTCCTGCTGAAATAACCGATGATCTCATCATTTTGCTGCCAAGTGGTCAGCAAGCAAATAAAGACCCCAAAACATTCGGTCTAGCTTATAGCCGCAAAGGAGAGGTTCTATATGCTCCTTATCTCTTTGACAATGGCCCTGATTATTTGGAAGAAGGGTTAATGAGATTTGTTGAAAACGGAAAAATAGGATTTGTAAATCGCTTTGGAAAAAAGGCTATCAAAGCACAATGGGATTGGGCAAGTCCATTTGAGTACGGAATAGCTAAGGCCTGTAATAATTGCTTTTTTGACTATTCGAAAGATCCAGAACATCCTTCTTTGGACCTATCAAAGGCAAGCACTTTTTATATCGATAAACAAGGCCGCACATTAACACCCATTGCACGCAGACAATCTGAAAAAGATCAATTAATAGATGGAAGCCATATTTCTTACCAATTTAAATATAATAAATTCGAAGAAGGCCTATTGAGAAAATTAGCTGGTATTGACCTCATCAGTAAGGCCTATTTTGCCAACTTTTATTCTCCTTTAACTGAAAAGGAAAAAGTAATACATTTTGAAATCGTAGAACGGCCTGCCAATCATTTTCCGTATTATGTTATACAGGGATTTTGTTACTCAGGCGAAGGGTTCTATACTAAAGCCGATGGCCCAGACTTGACTTTTTACGCAAACAAGAAAGGCGAAATATTTTTTATTCCCTTTGGGGGTAGTAGCAAGGAAAAGGTGCCTTTTCAGGAATGGGTGGTAAATTTTGATGCGGAGGCCAAGCAATTTCTGAAAGAACATCCAGATGCCATCCACCGATATTAACCTGAACAAAAAGGCCGCCTAAAGAAACAATAGACGACCTTACCAAACACATGATCTTTGAACACGCTTAGCCCTTAGCCACTAGCACTTTGGCTCTGCGATCTTCGTTTAATTCCTGTTTCAATTCTTCCATGAATTGATCTATCTGTTTTTTTTCAAGGCCTGGCATACACACGATATGGCTAAATCCATTTTCGGTAGCCAGTTGCCATTTTTGCCGTAAAACTAAAGATGGCTCAGGAAAAATCACCGTAAGTGCAGACGGGTTTCTCCATGCCTTAATTCCTATATAATTTAATTTCTCTTCAGCATAGGCTGCTAAGGCTAAACTATCTTCTGCTCTCTTTTTTAGTCCTGCTGATCCTAATTTTTTAATAGCATACCACATAAAAACCGGACTATGCCCATTTCTGCTCCCCGTAATAGTAGTATCCACTGTTCCAATGTAAGGAATCACCTTACCAATTCGCTCTTTGTAATTTTTCTTTACCATGACCATTCCACATGGAATGGGAGAACCAATGAATTTATGACCGCTAATGGCAATGCTATCTGCTCCGTAAGTAAAATCAAAACCAGGTTTTAAATCTAAAAGAGCGCTGTATACACCAGCTAAAGCTGCATCGCAATGAATATAATGGCTCTTAATAGCAGCCATCTTAAGCGCTATCTTTATCTGAGCTAAGTCATCTTTTGCTTCCGTCATAGTCGTTCCGATATTGGCAAAGATAATGGCCGGCTGGTCGCGATGTGTTTGTAACATCTGTGAAAGATCGGCATAATCCATTTCACCTTTATCGTCGGTACGAATCACAATACTCCTTATATTTAGTAGTTGAATATTCTTCTGTACACTATAATGGGTAGATTCTGAATAATATACTATTCCGTTGGGATAAAGTTCACGCGCAACATATAAACCATACAGATTCCCTTCAGAGCCACCACTCGTGATATATCCCCACCAGTTTTTTTCCGGTGCATGGAATAAATCGGCAAAAAAACCCAACACCTCTTGCTCCAATGAACGAGAATTCAAATCATAAGTAGACTCCACCATCGGATCCCCTATATTATTCAGGGGCAGCGCGAATAAAGGATATAGCGCAGAATAGTCAAAATCACGTGCAATTGGGTAGCCCAAGAAGTTATTAGCCCGCTCTTCAGCCTTGGCCATGTAAGTCTTTAATCTTTGCTCATCAAAAGGGTCCAACAAATCCAT
>DATMSZ010000177.1:0-5909 GCA_035565175.1 Pseudosphingobacterium sp. | reverse complement strand
CCTTATATCCGGAATAGTATTTTTACTCCTTCTTTTTTACAGTTTAAGATTTTATACCCGCCACGGAGAAGCAATTGCAGTACCCGCTCTTAAGGGAATTTCCATAGAAGAAGCTATCAATAAACTAGAAGACCAAGGATTTAGATATCAGGTTGATTCGGTTTATCAGGCAGATAAAAAACCAGGATTGGTTATTGAACAAGATCCAGATGCTGGAACGAAAGTAAAAAGAAATAGAACCTTATACCTTACAATTATTACCAAGAATGCACCTGAAGTTCAATTGCCGAATTTAACAGAAATGGCTTTATTGGAAGCGGTTTCTACCTTAAACAATTATGGTTTAAAATTAGGCGATACTATTTATATTCCAGATATAGCCCGAGACCGTGTGTTAGACGTAAAATATGGGGGACAAAAAATCAGTACGGGCCAACCTATACCGAAGGGTAGTAAAATCGATTTGGTACTTGGTAACGGCATGGGAGAGAGTGAAGTAACTGTACCAAACTTAGTAGGTTATACCTTAGATGAGGCAATATTTTCTTTGAAAGGGGCTTCGTTAACACTTGGTACGGTAAAGTATATGGGGCCCGTAGCAGATAGTTCAAGTGTCAGAGTTATTAGTCAAACACCAGAAGCTGATCCCACTGGAGAAAAGAAAGTGAGCATTGGTACTCCCGTTAATTTAGCATTAAGCAATTAGCCCCAATTGGTCGTTTTAATTTTAAAGAAAGATGCATACACAACCGAAGAAAAAAAATTCACCTGTTAAAAAAATCATTCTTGCTTTTATTCTCTTATTAGTGGCTGCTGGTGCAATATTAGCATACACCTATTATAAGCGATATTTTGCCCCTAATGTCACAGATTCTGAAGATTATCTGTATGTAAAAACAGGCGCTCAATTTGAAGACCTCATGTTAGAGCTTGGTGAAAAGAATATGCTAAGGGATACAGCAAGTTTTAGATGGGCAGCTGTAAATATGGAATATCCATCCAGAATAAAACCTGGTAAATATAAACTTAATAAGAGTATGAATAACCGAACCCTAATAAATATGTTGGGCGGAGGGTTTCAGGAACCTGTAAAGTTACGTTTTCAAAATATCAGGCTAAAAGAGCAATTTGCTGGATTTCTGGCTACACAAATTGAGCCGGATTCTACCTCCTTGATTAATCTAATGAATAGCGATACATTAGCAGCGAATTATGGTTTTAATACCGATAATTTCTTTACAATGTTCATTCCGAACACTTATGAGTTATATTGGAACATATCAACAGATGACTTCTTTACCCGCATGCATGATGAATATGGAAAATTCTGGACAGCTGAACGTAAAGAAAAAGCGCAAGCACTAAACTTGAGCCCTATACAAGTTAGTATTCTAGCTTCCATTGTTAAAGGCGAAGCATTACATGTTGACGAAATGCCGAAAATAGCCGGCTTATATATAAACAGACTTCAAAAGGGAATTCTCTTACAAGCTGATCCAACGGTAATCTTTGCTACAAATGATTTTACTATTCGGAGGGTTTTAAATAAGCATCTCCTAACCAACTCTCCTTACAACACCTATATCTATAAAGGACTCCCTCCAGGTCCTATTATGATGCCTAGCATCGCTTCAATAGATGCCGTTCTAAACTATCAAAAGCATCATTACATTTATATGTGCGCGAAAGAAGATTTTTCTGGTTATCATAATTTTTCGTCAAATGTGGCAGAACATTTAGTTAACGCGCGCAAATTCCAACAAGCTCTTAACGAACGAAATATCAAAAAATAAAATGTTTATATTTGAAACCCAAATCAGAGTACGATATGGTGAAACCGATCAGATGGGTTATGTCTACTACGGGAATTACGCTGAATACTACGAGGTTGCCCGCGTTGAAATGTTACGTACTTTAGGTACTTCGTATAAAGAAATGGAGGCAGGTAGAGTTATGATGCCTGTATTGGATCTTAGATGCAAGTATATCAAACCAGCTCGTTATGATGAATTAATTACCATAAAAGTAAGTATTCCTATACTGCCTTCGTTACGTATTAAGTTTAATTATGAGTTGTTTAATGAGAAAAAGGAGCTCATAAACATAGGTGAGACTACACTTGTTTTTATTGATATGGATAAGAACAAACCATGTTTACCACCCAAGGATTTTATGAATCTGTTGGCACCTTATTTTAAGGAAAAAGCATGAATTGGTTACACAGGAAGTTACTAGCACTAAGACCGTACTATCTGTTTATTGAATGGACTAAAATAATTGTGCTTCCAGGCTTCGGAAAACTGCCCCTTTATACGGTGGCGCTTTTTTTCTTTCAAGAAATTGCGCGAGAATCACTGCTAAATAAAGCTTCGTCTTTAGCATATTCGTTCATGTTAGCAATCTTTCCGGGAATCATTTTTTTATTTACATTAATACCGTATATCAAAGTATTTGTGGATGATTTTCAAGAGCAATTGCTAAATTTCATGCAAATGATTCTTCCAGAAAACGCTTACACAACCATCGAGTCTACCCTATTAGACATTGTTACCAATCAAAACAGCCGACTGCTTTCATTTGGTTTTTTCATGGCCATGATTTTTGCAACCAATGGGATCCACAGCTTAATGCGTGCTTTCAATAAATCCTCGTTAGTATTAGAAAGCAGGAGCTTTATAAAGCAACGTTTGGTGGCTTTAGCTTTGGCAATCATGATTATCATTGCGCTAACCATCGGAATGGGAATCATTACCTTTACATCGTTTATAATTAATCACATCAAAAACAATTTGGCAATAACCAATAGTTTTTGGACATGGCTTATTGACGTTACACGGTGGGTAATTATGTTAGGAATTTATTTTATCACGCTTAGCATGCTGTACAAGTATGGTCCTTCTTCATCTAAAAAGTGGAGTTTTTTTAGTCCCGGCGCTACCTTAGCTACCATATTAGCAGCGCTAACATTTTGGGGGTTTGCATTTTACATCAACAACTTTAATACCTATAATAAACTATATGGATCTATAGGTACACTCATTGTTATTATGATTTGGTTATACTTGAATTCCTTAATTTTACTAATAGGATTCGAGCTAAACACTAGCATAGCACTCTCTAAGCAAAGCATAAAGATTGTTAAACCTCGATTTAATAGTTTTAAAAGCAATACTCCAAAAGAAGAAACCTTTCGAAATAACGTCAAATAGTTTTATAACTATTTATTTACCTCTGCAGCAGCTGCTGCTTCTTTGGCTTTCTGCTTAGCCTGCTTCTTAAAGAATCCTCTAAAAAGAAAATTATGCTGCAAAGCTTCCATGTTTTGATTTAGTTTGTCGGTACTTTCTTCCAAATTGAACATAGTTTGTTTCATCTTAGAAGCCATTTCCTGGTCATTTAGTAAGGCTCCTAAAGTATTATCATTGCTGTTCATCTTGAGTGTTGCCTTATTAAGATTTTCGGTTAACGCCGAAGCCGTTTGAGTGATACCCTGTAATTGAGCAGCGGAATTTCTTAAACTGTTATACACCGTTGTATCCGTCAAAATTTCATTTGCCAACGAGCCTTCGGTATTTAGTTTGCTAGTAAAAGCATTTAATGCACTTGATACCTTAGCTGTATTTGCGGCTGTTTGTGTTAGGCTTGCCATGATAGATTTAACTTGCATGGCCATCAGAGAATCTGTTAAAACGGCACCGATCGTTCCTTCGCCATTAGCAATCTTCTCACTTAACTTTTTGACATCATTCGTAATCGCTACCAAATTTTGATTATTCACCTGCAAGGTGGCCATCATCTCCTCAGTATCAACACTTTTTACCGATTGCAATAAATCTCCATCCTCTACGACTGCTACTCCACTGCTACCTCCTTGAATCACAATAATTTTACTACCAATAAATCCTTCAGAGCTTATACGAACTTCTGCATCTTTTCTAATATAGTCTCTCGACTTTTCTTCTACGTTAAAATCAATTTCCACGTGCGAGTTTTCAATAAGCTTTATGTTCTTAATCGTTCCGATCTTTACCCCCGAAAAAAACACATTATTACCGGCTTTTAATCCACCTGCATTATCAAAAACTGTTTTAAGGCCTATCGTTTTAGTAAAACGTTTTTGATTCCCCCCTAAAATGAAAATTGCCGCAACTAACACAATTATTCCAATCAATGTAAATAAACCTACTATAACCGCTTTTTTGTTATCTGAATTTTTAGCCATATAAATTATGCAATAAAATTGTAATCGTAAAATGCTTTGACCCGTTCATCTTCCGAATCGAAAATATCATTAAATCTGCCTTGACGTTCGAATTTGCCATCTAATAGCATGACAATGCGATCGCCGACCTCTTTTGCACAGGTTAGATCATGAGTAATAATAATGGACGAAGTTTTATACTCCTCTTGAACATCATTAATTAGATTATTTATCTCTGTGCAGGTAATGGGGTCTAACCCCGCAGTGGGTTCATCGTATAACATAATATCTGGCCTCAAAATAAGTGTTCTAGCAATTCCTATTCGTTTACGTTGTCCACCAGAAAGTTCAGAAGGCATTTGATTTAAAGCCTGTGAAAGGCCAACAGATGCCAGTACTTGCTTCACTTCCGTATCGATCTCCCCCCTTGTTAATGAGCGTTTATTACGTACTAAAGGAAATTCCAAGTTCTCTCTTACCGTCATACTATCGTATAAAGCACTGTTCTGGAAAGAGAATCCGATTCGGAGGCGTAACTCCATTAATTGCTTTTCATTTAAATCACTAACTTCATTACCTAGAACATTTACGCTCCCCTCATCTGGATATAATAATCCTGAAATAATCTTTATAAGTACAGATTTACCTGTCCCGGATCTTCCAAGCACCACTAGATTCTCTCCTTCAAACAATTGCAAATCAACTCCTTTCAATACATGCAGGTTTCCAAATGACTTATGTAAATCTATTATATCAATTACAGATTTCTCATAATTTATCTGTGATAATTTTTTTTCCATGCTATCTATCCACGCAAACTTTGTACAATCATTACTACTAATTGCTCTTCAATAAAAATCAAGAACATCGATGCCACGACAGCCGCATTTGCAGCCTTACCTACACCTTCTGTTCCTTTAGACGAATTATAACCTTCAAAACAACCTACAATACCAATGGTGAAGCCAAAAAAACCAGCTTTGATAACCGCCTGTGTAATATCTAAAAAGGTCACGGTATCAAACACCTGATCGAAAAAACTGACAAAACTTACTGATTCATGTTGATAAACATTCAAAAAAGATCCCATAAGGCCTACAAAGCCAGTGTAACAGCTTAATATCGGTATCATAATTGTTGTCGCCAAAACGCGGCTTACAACTAAAAACTTAAATGGGTTCGTCCCTGAAACCTCCATCGCATCAATCTGTTCTGTAACTTTCATAGAGCCCAGTTCTGCTCCGATATTTGAACCAACTTTACCAGCAGCGATGAGCGCAGTCACCAACGGTGCCAAGGCTCGCACGATTGCAATAGCAATTAACGAAGGCAACATAGCAGTGGCGCCAAATTCTTCTAAAGAAGGTCGCGACTGATTAGTGAAGACTAATCCAGTGATAAATCCTGTCAATGAAATTAAGGGTAAAGACTTCACTCCTACCTCATAACATTGATTTATTATTTCTCTAAATTCATAAGGCGGTCTCACAAGCTCCTTAAAAAAACGCATGACAAAGCGGTGTACATTACCCAGCTGAATGAGCTTCTGGTCAATTTTTTTGGAAATCATTTCTGTTAATCAGCGAAAAGTGCTTTTTCTTTAATGCACTGTAATTTTTACTGCAAAAGTATAGTTTTATTGATTAAAATCCTGATTTAATAACATAAAAGTTAATATTTGAAACTATTTATCTCTAATATGATAGTT
>DATMSZ010000176.1:0-8212 GCA_035565175.1 Pseudosphingobacterium sp. | reverse complement strand
GATAAGGCCTTCAATCGGGGTGATTGAAGGCCTTATACCAACCAATTATAAACCTAAATTATGATGACACAAAAATAGTGCACATATTACACTACTTCATTTTTTAATCTTTTTTATTCTCCAACAACCGCCTTTATGCCTTCTCCGTCAGCCATCCCACTCACATTCCCGCCGTTGTATTGTATCGTATATGTTCCTTTCTTTTCAAAGCGATAACCCTTTCTTAAATCAATATTTACAGACAAACTGTCGTGAGGCGCTATCGTCACATAGCTTTCTGGAACAGGTGGCATAATACGCTTTGCCATAGGCCCAATGTAAGTTACCTCATTTCCGTCGGTATCTTTGATGGTTAAAAAGTTATTCAAAAATCCTTCAAAAGGTGTATGGTATTTAGTAAATCGTAAGGTATCCTCTGTTGGATTAAACACATTAAAATGCAAGGGAATACTATCATGAAGACCTAAAGAACCTGGAACAGAAAGTTGTGCTACAAGACTCGTATCTTTTACAGACGATGATGCTGTTTCTTTTGAGGTAGTATCCTTATTCTCAGATGATTTTTTAGATGTTTGACAAGCAGCCATGACACTTATCACGGCAACCAGTAAAAGAGTGGATGTAAAATAGTTACGCATATTATTCATTTAGCATCATCCATCAAAATGCAAGCCAAATTACCAAACGATAGATTTTGTCATGTCCTAAAAACCGTTAAACGGAAACGTTACGTTCATTCTTCTTTATATAAGCAGTGGGAGTAGTGCCTACAATCTTCTTAAAGTATTGATTAAAAGAAGATTTTGTTTTAAATCCGCATTGATATGCCATTATAAGCATATTAATTTCTAAATCTCTTTCTATTCGTCTATTTAGCTCTTGTAAAAATTCATCGATACGATATTCATTAATATATTGATAAAAGGATTTAAGAAAGTATGTGTTCAATGTTTCTGAAATATATCGCCGACTTATATTTGTGTCAAAACTTAGTTTATCCATATTAAAGTCGACGTCTTGATAGGCTTTTGTCCGCTGCATATATGTATTCAGTACTTCAGCGAAGTGGCGTAACTGATCCATCGAAAGTATTGATTTACGATCATGCGCACACTCCTGATTCTCCTCTGCTTTTACCTGCTGGCTTAATTGATTTTTAGCGTTGGTTTCAGTTTGCAAATAGATTCCACTTACGTATTTATACCGCACTACCAAAAAACAAATAACGATGAACATTGTGTAAGCAATGCACCTAAGTAAAATAAGGGCTTGATTGCCTCCATTTATTAACATGAAAGCCAAGGAAAGCACGGTTAAACTTAAAAAAATCCAGCAGATCTGTTGAACAAGCTTGTATTCAGCTAGGAGTAAATTACACTTTTTTAATAGGTAGTACGTAACAACACTATACAGTCCATTTCCTATTACAATGATATACGTCGACCAATCATTATACACTTTAAGAGTGCTATGCCCAACTGTCGGTTCAAACACCAGTAGGCTAACAACCGAAAAATAAACAATAGCAGCGATGGTTACTGGTAGAAATAAAATGGTATAAATGGGAAGGATATATCCATCTTTAAGTTTTCTCACATATAAATAGATTAAAGGGCCATAAGCCAATTGAATAAAAGTGTTCATCGCTAACTTCACATCCTTATCGTCAACAATGGCATAAATGATCCATTTGGCAAATAGATGCACACCTATACAGGCTACTAAGGTAATGAGTAAGGTATCGTTTCGGTTACGTTTTTTATTGAGCCAAAGCAATGCGACAGCTATGGCAGATTGAAACACACCAGCCGCTATTATATAATCCATAGGCTAAAAAAAATATTACATTCAAATTTACCCTTCCAATATTATCTTAACATTAAGAAGTCAGTTCTTAAACGTTTTTTTTAGATGCTTACCTAAATCTTAATAAAAACTTAACATTTCCGAAACAAGGCACAACAACTTGAGAGACAATATCTTACATGTATGTTTTCATGAATCCACACAACTACGAGTAGTTCTTCCTGCAAACGGTCGACAAACGCTTCTATGAATCGCAGCTTTGCCTAAAAAAATGAAGCAACTCAAAACCTTCTGTGCTATGCCCTTAAAATTTGTGCTTTTGGCAGCTCTTTGTTTCTCTTGCAATTTAATATGTGCACAACTTATTAAAGGAACGGTAGTTGAGCAATCGGGTAAGTTACCCGGTGTGTCCCTATTAGTAAAAGAAAATGGAAATCGCACTTCTTCAAATCTCAATGGAGAATTTACACTGGAGGGAAGTAAGGCAGGAGATAGCATTACCATCGTTACGAATTATATCGGCATGCAAGAAAAAGTTATCCGGATGAAACTGCTTTCGGGCATTAACGATATAGGTACACTCCTCTTGGAGCCCTCGGAAGGCAAACTCAATGAGGTGGTAATTAACGGAACATTTTTGCCCTCGCAACGCCGAGCCTATGCTATCCAAAAAAATGCCAGTGCTATCATGAATGTTATTGCTTCTGACGCAATAGGTAAACTTCCCGATCGAAATGCAGCAGAAGCGGTTCAACGTGTCCAAGGAGTAGCAGTAGCCCGCTACCATGGCGAGGCCGACCAGGCAAGCGTGCGAGGCACTCCTTTTGCTTGGACATCTACTCTACTCAATGGAAATCGACTTCCGAGCTCAAGCGTTTATGGCACACGCGCAACAGTGCTAGATGTTGTTCCATCCGAATTGATTCAATATGTGCAAGTAGCTAAAGCTATCACTCCCGATATTGAGGGAGATGCCATTGGTGGGAGTATTAATTTCATTACTCGCACAGCACCTATACAGAGACAATTGGGTGCCAGTTTAGCTGGTGGATATAATACAATTTCTCAGAACGCCACCTATAATGGCTCCATTAACTATGGCGATCGCTTCTTTGAAAATAGATTAGGCGTCATGCTTACAGGGGCCATATGGGATCGTAACTGGGGAGCCGATTCTTATGATCTCAACTACGCGCAGGATAGATCTATCAATAATATGATGCTTAAGCGTTATATGGGAAAACGCCAGACTATTGGTGTAAATCTTGGCCTCGAATGGAAATTTAATAGCAACCATCGTATCTTCGGCAGAGGCATGATCAACAAATTCAATGATATACGGCCTGTTTACGAATCATATATCGACTTCGCACGTAGTCGATATCAATACAATTATCGCTACTCACATTATGAAACTAGTTTGAACGGTGGGGAGCTTGGAGGTGAACACCAGCTCAATAAAAAAACACAGGTCCAATGGGCGTATAGTAACTTCACCTCTGAATTCGCAATTAACAGGCCTCCTACTACTCCCGAAAATAAACGGGGTTTACCCATTGCTACGTTTGTACAAGCTATTCCAAGTGGTTTTACAGGACTTTCTTCAAATGGAAAGAAGTATTTGCTACAAGATGCGCCCGACGGCGTTGGCCAGGATCCGCTATATCTCACCGCGCAATTGAAGAATCCTGCTGAAACGATAAATCCTGATCAATTAATGCTTTCCTCTCTGTCCATTGTACAATTAAATAATAGAGAAAATGATCAAGTGGGACAATTAAATCTAACACATAAAACGAATCAGAAGTTGACACTTAAAGCGGGTGCTAAATACCGAAGTAAAGCAAAAAAAGGAATAAATTCGGCCCAATTGGTACAAATACCAGATGGAAGTAAGTCACCAATAGCATTGAGCACACTTCAAACAGAAGATTTCCCCTCTAGAAGCAATTTTTTCAGCCAGCTACCGCTCAATCAGAGCACTTATATTATAAATCCTCTAACTAAACAACAGTTATTTGATCTTTATGATCCGGCAACACTTATAGTCAATGGGTTCAAGGATGTTTCCTCAGCCAATAATCAGGCAACCATCTATCATGGCAGAGAAAATGTCATAGCAGCTTACCTCATGGGTGAGTATGATTTAGCGGCGCAGTTAAAAGTAATAGGTGGAGTAAGAAATGAGTATACTACGCTTAATATTAATAGCAATAGAGTAACAACTACGGTAGATGGGAGCATAGTAGAACCTATAAGTGCAAATAGCGAATATAATGCCCTGTTACCAATGTTACATCTGAAGTATTCTCCCCAAGAGAAGTTAAATTTGCGAGCAGCATTTACCCGTACTTTTTCAAGACCAAACTTTACGGATTTATTGCCTAATGAACGAATAGACGCTACTGGTGCTATTACATCCATAAGCTTAGGAAATCCATCTTTAAAACCCACTTTCTCCAATAATTTTGACGTGATGGCCGAATATTATTTCAATGATATCGGAATAGTAAGTGGTGGTGCATTCTATAAAGATTTAAGCAATGTAATATTTACCGACCGTACGCTAACCACACTTAATGGAACACAAACATTTATTACGCAACCTAAAAATTTATCTTCTGCCTATATAGTGGGTATTGAAGGCGGAATTAACAAAAGATTCAATTTCTTTAATGGTTTTATGAGTGGTTTTGGAGTAGAATTTAATTACACCTATACACATTCGAGTGCAGACCTGCCCCGATTACAGGGCGAAGAAATAGTTACTGATCATATTGCGCTACCCAATCAATCAAAAAACCTATTTAACGCTATCATTTACTATGAAAGAAACGGTGTAATGGTACGACTCGCAGGTAATTATAGGGGTAAAAGTATAGAAACCATCGACAATACACTGGGTCCCGCTTATTACATCTGGACGGATAACAATTTTACGATAGATGCTTCAGCCACCGTAAATATCAATAAACACATTCGTCTATTTGTTGAATTAAATAATTTAACCAATGAACCTTTAAGAACCTTCATAGGAGATAAACGCCGCCCTACTATGAATGAATGGTATGGACAACGCGGACAAGCTGGTATACGGTGGGATTTAGCTAAATAATAAATTTAAACAAACAATGAACAGAAAAACAACTAAGAGAAAACTCTTAACCGTGTTATTGATAGGCATCAGTTTCCCTTCTTTAACAAATGCGCAACTTGCAGATAGTACACAACGTTTAATAAAAATGGAACATGCAGCCAATTTCAGGGATATTGGCGGCTATCGCACCGAAACAGGTAAAACAGTTAAATGGGGGAAAATTTACCGATCAGCGGAAATCAGTAGGCTCACAGATAAAGACCTTCAAGAATTTAGAAAAAGAAATATCACAAATGTATTTGATTTTCGAGGAGTGCTAGAGGCAAAAGCAGCTCCCGATAAGCTTCCTGAAGGAACAGTTTATACACTTTGCAGCGCAGGCAGCAATAGTATGGGAAAAGATATAATGCCTAATTTCAAAGATCTAACAAAGCTACCAGCTTTCTTAAATGATTTCTATGGAAATGTAGACTCACTAGCTATTCGCTATAGACCTCTTTTCCAAGAACTGTTACGGCTACCTGCTAATCAAGCGGTACTTTTCCACTGTACCGGCGGTCGGGATCGTACGGGGATCGCCACCGCTTTATTATTATACAGTTTAGGTGTCCCCCAACGTGAAATCGAAGAAGATTATTTAGCTTCCAATTATTATTTAAAAAACAGCAACAAAGAGATGTTTAAAAAAATGGGGTCATTAACTGATGATCAAATAGCTATGGTTAGCAAGGCACTGGAATTAAAACCTATGTATCTTCAAACCACCTTTAAATCGCTGGAAAAACGCTACGGATCATTGGATCAATTCTTCAAAGAAGGGCTAGGAATTGGGGAAATAGAACGGAAACAACTGATCGAGAAGTATACTCAATAATAAAGAAGCCGTCTCATCATGAAAAGATGGGACGGCTGTTTATATAAAAAAAGCAATTTCAATTTAGGCCAAATTTTAGCCAATTTTACTCTTTTATTTTATCACTTCTATCATACTTGAAATATCATCATTTTTATCACCAACTGCTTCTCTTTTTTTGGCAAAACGATAAAAGGGCTCTATAAAATCCGATGGTATTCCGCGTGATTTCCCTGCTTTCATAATGTTCTCAACACCTATTATCTGCATGCTTAAATTAGATCCTTTCGTTTCATAATTTTTAGTTTCAATCTGCACCGAGAGCTCTTCCAGTAAGTTTGTCATAGCCTTTAGCCAAGGAATTAAGTAGTCAGTTGTAAATTCGGCAACATTTACCGACATGGTTTGCACCATAGCTGTTGCATGTAAAAAGCCAGAAAATACTCCATACATACCACTTAAAAGTGACAAATCATACAAGGGAGCTAAAGCTGGATCTGTTCCAAGAAACTGGGCACGACCTAGTTTCTCTAAAACAGCCTTGTATTTCTCAAAAGCCCTTTGGCAACCGCTATAAAGTATAAGACTGTCCGCTAATCCTATCATGGCTGGTACAGCCATAATTCCACCATCCAAATAATCTATATTATTTTGCTTTGCCCAATTCGCAACTTGTTTTGCTTCCTCAGGAGTTCCATTTGTCAAATTCACCAGTGTTTTACCGGGCGCTACCGCTTTAAACTGCTCTAAAAGTCCAAAAAGGACTTCGTAATTTAATACACATGCAATGATTAGATCACTTGTTTCAACAGCTTCATTAACACTTTTGGCAAGCCTTGCTCCTAACGACCGTAATGGTTCGGCCTTTGCTGATGTCCGGTTCCAAACGGTAGTTCTATACCCCTCCTTTATAAAGGTGTCAGCAAGTGCAAATCCCATCGCACCCAAACCTATGATCGAAATATGTTCTTTTGAATTCTTCATTTTACGCGATTATTTAGATGATTCTTTTAATACCTCAATGATGCTATTTATACCATGTTTGCCATGACCTTTAGCCACCGTTTCTTCATATATTTTGGCAATTAAATTCGGCACGGTAGTATTGACGCCCGCATCGTGACTGGCATGAGCTACATGCCGCATGCCAGCGGCCATCATATTCATATTGTTTAATTCCCCGTTGTATTTTTTATGGTCAACCTCTGCCCCCATCCCCTGCATTAATACCTTCATAAAATTAAAGAAGTCCAGTACATAGGGTTCAAAGGATTGGGCGGAAACATTTACCGTGCCCACTAACGCGGTGGCGTGCATAACTCCCGTAACAGTAGTAAACATAATATCAAGCATTGCTTGATAGAACAAAAGTGCTAAACCAGGATCCTCACCTTTATAATCGGTCCGGCCAATTACCTCAAGTATGGTTCTATATTGCTCGAGAACAGCTAAGTTACCGCTATAGAAGACATATGATTCGGCTGTTGCGACCATAGGAGGAGGTACCATAACTCCTCCTGTGAGAAAAGACGCTCCATGACTCGCCGCCCACTCAGCTGCTTTTCTGGCCATTTCGGGTGTGTCAGAACTTAGATTGACTAATGTCCGGCCTTTAAAGAAAGTTGTATAGTTTTCAAGTAAATTAAACATGATGTCATAATCGGTTAAACTAATAATCACCAATTTACTTGCTGTCAATGCCTCCCCTAGATCTTGCGCCAAAGAAGCCCCTGCTTCCCTCAATTTTGCAGCTTTACTGGCAGTACGATTCCATAAAGTAAGGTTATATCCTTTTTCCAGATAAGCTTGTGCCATTGCCTGTCCCATAGGACCTAATCCAATAATCGATATAGATTTCATTGATAAAGTTTGTGTGTTCATAAATAAAAATTCTGTTATAATTTTCTTATGAACAAAGTTTGCAAACTATTGCCTAACGACCTTTACAAAAAAGTCGGAATCTATATTAAGAAATACGGAATTGTAATGGGCTAATACCAGTAAGACGCTTAAAGAAGGAAGAAAAATGGTGGGGGTTGTCAAAGCCTAAGATATAAGCGATCTCGGATGCCGTCTTTTTAGTTTGTACTAACAAGGCTTTTGCATGATTAAGTCTCATTTCATGGATAATTTGCAGGGCTGAGCTACCGCTAATTTTCTTCACCGTTTCCGAAAGATGTTTGGCGCTCACATGCATCATGTCTGCATACACGTTAACAGATGTTATCTTCAACGAATGCTCTTGCACAAGTTTTATAAACGTATCATAAATCCCATTCTCACGAGGGGTTTTGGAAATATCATCTGCCACCTGATAATATTGCTTGGCTTTAAGCAATAAAATATTGAGGTAATTTTTTATGACTTCAGTGCTTTGGATACCAAAATTTATATATTCGTAATATATCTTTTCTACAAGATCTATAAAAACATTGGCGATATTTTCTTTTAGTAAG
>DATMSZ010000175.1:0-12116 GCA_035565175.1 Pseudosphingobacterium sp. | reverse complement strand
TTAATATAAAAATAGAACATATAATTGCAAAAAGCAAACGAACGGGAAATGTTTTCTTTAATGCCTTCGTTCATATCCCTTTCTTGTCTAAAGAAAAAAATATTTATTATTTTTTGAGCTGGATCTCAGTTGTTTAATGACAAAATAATGACAATTGTAAAGAACAATATTGTTTAATCAGTTGTAATTAAATACGTTAAAGGCGGATGGTTTTTCATTTAAAATAGCAATTACCATTATTAACTTAAACATGTTAAAATAACCCATTATGATAGAAAACATGATATGGATTGGATAATTTCTACCCTTCACCAGTATCCAGAATTAGCGATCTTTCTTACCTTATCTCTCGGCTATTTAATAGGCGGTGTTAAAATAAAAAATTTCTCTCTAGGAACGGTAACCAGTGTATTATTGATTGGCGTTTTAATTGGACAGCTGGATATACAGATCGCGCCCGGCGTAAAATCTGTGTTCTTTCTTATGTTCTTGTTTGCTGTTGGATACAGCGTAGGACCTCAGTTTTTTGCAGGCCTAAAAAAGGATGGCCTGCCGCAAATGCTGTATGCTGCCATCGTCTGCGTATTTAGTCTTATTTTTCCATATCTCATAGGTAAATTAATGGGATATGATATGGGCTTAACGGCCGGGATGTTGGCGGGTTCGCAAACAATTTCTGCAGTAATCGGGGTAGCATCGGATACAATTAACCAGCTGGACCTTTCTGCGGAGCAGAAAGTTTCCATGATCAACAAAATTCCGGTTGCTTACGCGGTTACTTATATTTTTGGTACGGCCGGTTCGGCATGGGTCTTAGCTTCTATTGGCCCTAAAATATTGGGAGGTAACTTAGTTGAAAAAGCCAAAGAATTGGAGATCAAGCTGGGTGGAGATGCTATTGGTAATGATCCCGGTATTGCATCGGCCTATGATCGTGTTATTTACAATGCTTACAAAATATCGGCGCAATCCTACGCTTGCAATAAAACGGTAGCGGCTATAGAGGCAGAGTTACAACGACATGAAAGACGCTTGTTTGTGCAAAGGATCCGTAAAGGAAATGAAATTATAGATGCCACACCGGATACTATTATCTATGAAAACGATGTCATAGCGCTTGGCGGCCGAAGAGAGTACATGATGAATTACAATGCTGTCAATGAAACGGAGATACTGGATGCCGAATTATTGAATTTTCCGGTAGAAGTGTTACGTGTAATGATTGTTAAAAAAGAAATCGTTGACAAAACATTGGTTGAATTGCGTTTGATGGATTTCATGCATGGAGTGGTGATCCGGACTTTAAACCGGTCGGGTATTGAGTTTCCTGTTTTACCTAATACGAAACTCAATAAGGGAGATATGATTGAGCTCATTGGTACTAAAAGAGATGTTGAAAAGGCTATTTTACATATAGGATATGCCGATAGGCCAACCAATACCACCGATATGATATTCGTGGGATTGGGTATTGTTTTGGGCGGACTTGTAGGCGCACTGTCCATAAAGATAAGTGGTATTCCGATAAGCCTCAGCACAAGTGGTGGTGTGTTAATAGCTGGATTATTTTTTGGCTGGCTAAGGGGGCAGCATCCCACTTTTGGACGTATACCGGAGCCAGCACTTTGGGTAATGAACAACGTTGGTTTAAACATGTTCATTGCAGTGGTTGGAATAGCTGCGGGACCCAGCTTCATTGAAGGTTTTAAAGAGGCCGGCTGGGGATTATTTATTGCCGGTGCAGCAGCCACTGCTTTGCCACTCCTATTTGCACTGTACCTCGGCCGATATATTTTTAAATTTCACCCAATTATTACCCTGGGTTGTGCAGCAGGGTCTCGTACCACTACCGCAGCACTCGGTGCCATTCAGGATGCCGTGAAAAGCAAAACACCGGCGCTTGGCTACACGGTAACCTATGCCGTAGGCAATACATTGCTGATCATCTGGGGCGTGCTGATTATTATTTTGATGAGTTAAGGATATCCATAATCAATTTGTAAACGTAATAAACAAAATTATGAAGGTAGACATTTCAAAAATACAAACAAGCAGAGAAGTTGAAAAGACACTTGAAAGCCTGAGCCCTTTTGAAATAAAGAATGAACTCATTCGTTTGGCGGAAGAGCATGCCCTAAAATCAACAAGCATTATGCTCAATGCTGGAAGGGGCAATCCAAACTGGATAGCCACCGCACCGAGAGAGGCATTTTTTCTATTTGGGCAATTTGCTTTGAAGGAATGTCGTAAAAATTATGAAGAGGGAGGAATTCTTGCCGGTATTGTGCAGGATAAGGATGGAATAGCTAAGCGTTTTGAAGCGTTTATACAAGAGAACGAACACACGCCAGGAGCGAGCCTTTTAGGCAAGACTTATCAGTATGGACTAGACAAGCATGGTTTTGATGCGGATGCCTGGATACGGGAATGGGTGGAAGCGGTCATTGGATTCAATTACCCTGTTCCGGATAGGATGCTGGCCCATTTTGAAGTGATTGTACACGATTATCTGGTACAGGAAATGTGCGGTGGGCAGGCAAAGGATGGAAAATTTGAGCTATTTGCTGTAGAGGGTGGTACGGCAGCGATGTGTTATATTTTTGATTCGCTGATGCAAAACCATTTGGTGGCACAAGGGGATAAAATTGCTTTACTAACGCCAACCTTTACCCCATATATTGAGATTCCGCAGCTGGAAAGATACCAGTTTGATGTGGTGTATGTGCAGGCAAATGCTACCGGTAAAAATGGATTTCATACCTGGCAGTACCCAAAAGAAGAACTGGATAAATTAAAAGATCCGGCAGTGAAGATTGCTTTTGTAGTGAACCCAAGTAATCCTCCCTCTTCTACCATGGGTAGGGAAATCTTGGATTATATTGCTGCGATTTTGAAAGATCATAACCCTGGTTTGATGATCATTACGGATGATGTTTATGGTACATTTATCAACGATTTCCGATCACTAATGGCCGTTGTTCCTTATAATACCATTAATGTGTACTCGTTCTCTAAATACTTTGGCTGTACAGGTTGGCGATTGGGTACAATTGCTATTCATGAAAACAATGTGTTTGACGAAAAAATAGCTGAGCTCCCCGAGCAGAAAAAAAAGGAATTGGCCGAGCGGTATGGTACCTTAACACTTAAACCGGAGAGCGTAAAGTTTATCGATCGAATGGTTGCCGATAGCAGACAGGTGGCTTTAAATCATACCGCAGGATTGTCGCTGCCACAGCAATTTCAAATGATGTTATTTGCTGCTTTTTGCTTGTTGGATAGTCAGGATGTGTATAAAACCTTGACACAGTCGATCATCAAGAAGCGCCTAAACTTATTATGGGAAGGGATGGGGGTTGAAATGATTGAAGATCCGACACGCGCTGGTTACTACTCTGAAATAGATATAGAAGTAGCTGCTAAGCATTTTTATGGAGACGAATTTGTAAGCTGGTTGAAAGAAAACTTTGAACCAATAGATGTTTTATTTCGCCTGGCGGAGAAAACGTCTATTGTACTCTTAAATGGTGGCGGTTTTGCGGGTCCGGAATGGAGTATAAGGGTCTCCCTGGCCAACCTCCCTACCGATAGTTACCTCATTTTAGGTAAAAATATCCGTAAAGTTTTAATGGAATATGTAACTACCTGGGAAAATTCATCGAAGTAAATCTTTAAATTATTGATCATGAGAACAACATTTATTTTCTTTCTGTACCTATTAATGGGTTTTGGTACTTATGGCCAAAATTTACCAAGAATCAAAATTCTCGCTACTGGCGGAACAATAGCTGGAAAGGGTGCTTCGGCAGATCGCTCGGCATATACTTCCGGAAAAGTACCCGTACAGGATCTGATTGCTGCTGTACCCGGCATCGAAAAGCTGGCAACGATTACTGGGGAACAGATCTCGAATGTAGGAAGCCAGGACATATCGGTTGATATATGGATGAAGTTGAACAAAAGAATCAACGAGATATTCAAGAACAATGAAGCGGATGGTGTGGTGATAACCCATGGTACGGATACACAGGAAGAAACTGCTTACTTTTTATCACTAACCTTACGCTATGATAAACCGGTTATCATCACTGGATCAATGAGACCGTCTACCGGTATCAGTGCCGATGGACCGAAAAATATTTTTGATGCCGTATCGGTAGCGGCCTCCAAGGAGGCCGCCCATAGTGGTGTGCTGTTGGTTTTTAATGAAAATATCCTTACAGGTAGAGACGCAGTAAAAACAAGTACTACCCATCTGAATGCATTTACGGCGCCCAATAACGGTCCCATCGGGCAGGTATACGACGGCAAAGTTTTTATGTATGAAAAGGAAACTCGTAAGTCGAACAAAGAAACTCCTTTTGATATTACAGGATTGACATCCTTGCCCGAAGTTGCTGTTGCAGAACTGTACGCAGACGCTCCATCAACAGCAATAAAGGCCTACGTAGCTTCTGGGGTAAAGGGAATTATTACTGGTGGACTGGGCAACGGAAACCTGAATAAAGTAAATACGGAAGCCGTAGCGGATGCAATTAAGAAGGGTGTTGTGGTGGTGAGGGCCTCTAGAGTGCCCACGGGTCGAGTAACATTGCTGGATGAAACTGACGACGCAAAACTGGGAACAATCGTATCTGATGATCTTAATCCTCAAAAGGCAAGGATACTGTTGATGTTGGGGTTAACTAAAACAAGTGATAGCAAACAGCTGCAACAGTATTTTTTTGAATATTAATCAGTGTTTTCCCGAGAGGGTGTCTGAAAAGGCGCTTCCGTACGTCACCTCGACTGAAGCACAGCGAAATGGAGAGGTCTAACTACTTGCAAAGTAATAAAATAGATTTCTCGACTTCGTTTCACTTTGCTCGAAATGACGATCACACGATGTTTTTTAGACGCTCTCTTCTCTTTTTACTTAAATTGATCGATATGCGTATATTTTTATTATTGACGTTCATCTTTTTTTTAACTGCAGGCGGGTATGCGCAGCAACATAAACAGGCTGATACAACGATTAACCATAATGTACCGATCATTAAAACGGATAAAGCTGATTTATTAAATAATATAGATGTAATTGCCAATAGTCAGATTGGTCTGAACAACAATTTTACCGATGGCAGCTATACCAACAGTAAATTTGCAGTGAATCAGTTCCGCTTGGAAATTAAGGGAACAGTCTTCGAGGATAAGGTTTTTTTTCGGTTCCGCGATAGATATACCCGTGATCCAGAGGTACAGTCGGTAGATAACATCTCCCGATCAACTGATATGGCTTTTATTGGATACAACATATCAAATAAAACCAGCATCGCCATCGGAAAAATGTCTGCAAATTGGGGAGGTTATGAATTCGATATGAATCCCATTGATATTTACCAATACAATGATATTGTAGATAATTCAGATAATTTCCTTACGGGTGTGCAATTTAACTGGAAGGTTTCATCACAGCATACGTTTTCAGCCCAAGTGCTGAATTCCCGTACAAAAACTTTTACGGAATTGTATAAAGAAGTACCAGATCTGAAAGAGGCAAAATTTCCTGCAGCTTATGTAGGAAATTGGAATGGCTCTTTTCTGGAAGGCGCATTTCAAACAATCTGGAGTTTTAGCATCTTTCAGGAAGCGAGCAAAAGCGGGAAACCAGTAAATATGTATTATACGGCTTTAGGAAATCAGTTCCGATCAAAAAAATGGCTGTTTCAATATGACTTTAAGTGGAGCAGTGAAGAGCTTGACCGCAGCGGGATCATCAGCACGCTTATTCCAGACGATATATTGCCGTATGCCGCTCAACATGTATCTTACCTTGAACATTGGTTGAGAATCGTCTATTCCATAAACGACCAATGGAAGATATCTACCATTGGTATGGTTAATACGGCTTCTTGGAAAGACGTACCAGATGAAATGAGTAGATCAAATAAGATGCGGACGGCTTGGGGCATTATTCCTTCCGTGGAGTTTTACCCGATAAAGAATTATAACCTGAAATTTTTCGGCTCTTATGTTGGAAGGTATTTCCGTTATAGCGATTACGCCACGCAGTCTCTTGGTGCAGCCAATGGCAGCGCTGCGAGAATTATGATTGGGATAACCTCGCCTTTGCTGATCTTATAATGATGATGAAGAGGATATTAGTTAATAGGGGATTATTTATTTTATGTGTAAGAGATTAATCTGTAATTTTAGAAGTATTAGATGTTTGTCAAAATGAAAAAGATGTCATCTCAACCGGAGTGAAATGTAGCGGAGGGATCTCGAGATGTCTCGGTTACGCTATGCTTCACTCGACACGACGATTGAGATAATAACTCGAGATATGTTAAAGAAATGTTTTTAAGTATATTCAACATGCCTGCTATGAGAAACATATACTTTTTGCTTTTTATTTTTTATTATACTTCTTCCACTGCGCAGGTTGTCAAACTGGAAGATTGTTTCCGTTTGGCGGCGGCAAATAACTTAACGGTGCAGCAGGCGCAAAGGTCTCTTAGAGCGGGTGAATATAATTTACAGGCCGAGAAGAAAAGTTATCTCCCAAAAGTCGACTTACTTTCCAGTTATACTTACCTAAGCAGTCCGTTAACCATTAATTTACAAGAGGCTAGAAACGGCATTGTTGAGGGATCGTCCCGGCAAAGTGTCAATGCCGCCAATGAAGTCTTTAGAGAAATAACGGGGACCGACTTATCGCAGCCGGTGCAGGATAGGATCTATAAAACTTCTTCAACTATTATTGGAAGCTTATATCCTGATTATAACCCTCAGTTGAGTCAGCGTTCTTATTTTATGGCTGGCTTAGGAGTGCGCCAGCCTCTCTGGTTAGGAAATAAATTGGACGCTGCCAAAAATATCGCTGCGGCAGCTGTATCTTCCCAGCGAATCAATGTAGATGTTGCCCAAAAGGAAGTAAACTTTTTAATTGCTTCTCAATATATTCGGATTTTATACCTCAATACCATGTTAACCAAGCAGGAGGCGATTGTAGCATCACTCAATAAAAACAAAAGCTATGCGGACGAAATGGTTAAGAATGATGTTTTACCGCCCTATCAGCGGAGTTGGACCAATGTTGTTTTAACGCAAGCTAAAGCACATTACAACAATTTACTTTTAGAAAAGAAAAATGCCATCCCTGAACTTAATAAACTGATGGGGCAAACATTGGATGCGGAAACAAACATCGTTGATACCTTGCGCTATGTGGGGACTGATATGCTTGCTCCGGAGGGAGATTTTTGGGTAAAAAACCCTATATATCAGTTGGCCAACAGCAAAAGTGCTTATGCCAGAACGTCCGAAAAGGTCAGTAAATCATTTAGCCTCCCCAATATTTTCGCGGTTGGTAATTATAACTTATATCAACGGGATTTGCCGGTCACTATTCCCGATTGGTTTGTGGGGCTTGAAATGCAGTGGACCTTATTTAACGGGCAGACGCGTAAACGGACGCAGGCCGCCAAGGAACTCATAGAAGAAGCAGAGTTGGCACAGAAAAATGCCAGTCAGTCATTACAGGTCCAATTGCTAGTGGCTAAAAATAAAGTTGCTGCTTTGCAAAATGACCTTAAATCGCTCGAATCTGCAAAGACGGAGGCAGTTACAACGACAAGGCTTATTCAAAAACGCATGGAAAACCAGCTCTCTTCACCCAAAGATGTGAATGATGCTTTGCTGGTGGAAGTAGAAATTGAAAAGGCCTATGCTACTGCTGTATTGGGATATTATTTAGCATTGACCGAATACTACAATATCCTGGGAAATCCGATGGAAATAGCTAAACACATTCAATAAATAGCTTTAACAATGATTGGTGCTCATTAAAACAATATTTCAATGAAGACTCTATTAAAAACATACTGGGCGGTACTGATACCCTTACTAGTTGTGCTAATTGCTTTTATTTTTTTTATCAAAAATAGAGGGGAGGAAAGCAAGGAGCAAGTTATCGGTATGGTAGATGCGACAAGTGTGGATATAGCCTCATCGTTTCCGGGCAGGTTGGATTCGCTATTGGTTGGATTAGGAGAAGAAGTGAAAGCAGGTCAGTTATTAGCCGTTATCAGCTCCAATGAAATTCATGCCTTGCAAGCACAGGCGCAGGCAGCTATTGATGCTGCAACCGGACAGCTACAGTTACTGAAAAACGGTGCGAGTCCTGAATTGCTATCTGCTGCGAATAATTTATACCAAATAAGCCAAGATCAATATAAGCTCTTTAGCACGACGTACCAGCGGATGGAAAACCTGTACAATGCAGATGTAATATCCGGACAAGAAAAGGATTTGTTCTATTTTAAATACCAAGCTTCCAAAAAGGAAATGGAAACCGCTCGGTTGAATTTACAGCTATTGCAGAAAGGAACGCGCCCTGAATTATTACAGACGGCCAATGCCGTCGTGAGGCAAGCCGAACAGGCCTACGATCTTACCAAGTCATTAAGTAACAATACAAAAATCTATGCACCTGCCGACGGCATCATTTCTTCGCTCGTTATCCATGAAGGCGAAGTGGTTTCCATTGGGTACCCAATGATGACATTGGAGAAGAAAAATTCGTCGATCATCCGGTTTAACATCCGGCAGGATCAGGGTAGTTTATTGCAGGTAGGCACAAAAGCGAAAATAAAAGTTCCTGGTTGCGAACCGGAGATCTTTGATGTAAAGGTCTCTTCCATTGCACCTACTTTAACCTTTGCCAATTGGGTGCCCAGTAAAGATAAAGGGGCTTTTGAGCTGCGGACCTTTACTATCGAGTTTGAACCAACGAATCTCTCTGCGATAAAAGGACTGAGATCTGGCATGACGGCTTCCTTAAATCTGCCAGAATGAAGCGCTTGGCTAACATCGTCATACGTGAGTGGAAGCGGATAATAATGCTGCCAGTGTTTAATATCGTGCTGCTGATTATTCCAGGTATATTGTTTTTTTTCTATGCACTGATCTACCAAAAACAAGATGCAAAGGAGTTGCCTTTTGCCATTTGGGATGAAGATAATAGCGCCATCAGTAGGCAGCTGATTTATTTATTAGAACAAGGCGAAACCCTAAAGATTAGCGAACATCTAACAAACGAGGCTGATTTAAAGCGGAAGATTCAAAATGGCGAGTTGATGGGTGCAATACACTTCCCCGTAAATATGCAAAATGATATTTATAGTAAACGTGCCGTAAATGTTACCTTGTATACGAATGCTGCGTCTTTGGTTCCGGCAAAATTGGTTTATAAAGCCGTGGCACAAGTGGTGATAATGGGAAGTGCTGGCGTGACAATACAGAAGTTGCAAAAAGAGGGGGTACCCAGTGCTAGAGCGATGGCCTTAGCCAATCCAATTAATTTAACCAGTTATCAGCTATACAATGCTAACTATAATTATCAGGAATACTTAGTGCCCGGCCTGATAACCGTTGGTATGCAAATGATCATTATCATCAGTTGCATGTTGGCACTTAACTATGAATGGAAAACCAATTCAATGGCCGAACTGTATGAACTATCTGGAGGATCTGGTTCGTTGGTTATTCTGGGGAAAACAATTGCCCACTTAGTACTTGCCTGGTTTAATTTCATACTCATTGCATTTGTTATCTTTCCTTATTTTGGAATAGGCGTTGCTGCTGCAACTGGCAAATTTTTTATATTATATTCTTTACTGGCGCTGTCGTGCATTGGCGTTGGCATGTTTATTTCTTCTTTATTTAAGGATGTTATGCTCGCTGGTGATACAGCTCTTTTTTATACCAGTCCGGCATTTGTTTTCAGTGGATTCACGTTTCCTAGGTGGGCCATGCCTTGGTACGACCAGTACTACGCTAACATTATGCCCTACACACATTTTTTGGATGCTTTTTTTAAAACATATTATATGGATTTACCGCTGCATTACAGCGAAAATGAAATTGGAAAGCTACTGTTATTCTGCATGGTGTTGTTTCCGACAGCCATTATTTTATTTAGTAACCAATTTAAAACAGTTTCTCTCGTCGGTAATAATCACTACGCATAAACAATTAACCTGAGGTAAAATCAGTATGGGAAAAAATAGACCACATATACTGCGCATATTTTTGAGAGAAGTGGCCATGATTCCGAAAGATCATAGTCTGTTGCTTACCTTGTTAATTGCCCCTCTATTATATGCTTTCTTTTATGGAAGTATTTATATTAATAAAGAAGAAGAAAACGTAAAGTTAGGTCTGGTAGATGATGATAATACGTCCCTTTCGAGGTTATTGGCACAGCACATCAATAATTCGCCGGTTGTGGAGATTATTCAATTCTCAAACCTAGGCGATGCAAAGGAACAAATGTATCGGGGTAATTGTCAGGGCTATCTTTATATTCCGGCGAAGACAGAAAATAATTTACTATCCCTTAAGCAAGCGAATGTTGTGATGGGTGTGAACGCAGCAAGATTTCTGCCTTCCAGCGACTTATTATTGAATGTACAACAAATATGTTTAACCGTTGGGGCAGGGGTAAGGCTTCAGTATTTTGAAAAGTCAAAAGGCTTAAGTACGGAAAGTGCCATGCAACAGGTAATGCCCATTAATTTAGATTATCGCCCTCTTTTTAATGAACGTTCTAGCTACGGCGCTTTTTTGTTACCCGGTTTGTTGGCACTTATTCTGCAGCAAACACTATTAATAGGACTGTCAGAGAGCACCGCAGCCGAAAGGCAGCATGCGAGAATAGGCTCGTGGGCCAAATTTGGCGTTTCAAATGCTATTTGGGGGAAAGGGTTATTCTATCTGTTATTATATGGTGCTTATGGCTTCTTTTTTCTGAATATCAATTTCTCTTTGCTCAATTTACCGATGAGAGCCAACAGCTGGGAGCTGGCATTTTTGATGTTTATCTTTATTTTGACATTGATACCATTAGCGCAGCTAATAGGTTTATGTTTTAAGTCGCAATTAATATGTTTGCAGGTGATGGCTTTCTCCACATACCCTATTTTTTTGATTACGGGTTACGTGTGGCCCTTTGAGTCATTACCGCTAGTGGTACAGGGTATCTCCAATCTGCTACCAACTACGCCCTTTTTAAAAATATATGTTAATCTCGTGCAGGGTGGTGGTGCTCTTCAGGATAATTATAGCCCGTTACTTCATTTGATTACATTGTTTGCGTTTTACAGTATTCTCTGCTTTTGGAGGCTTCGTAAGCTTCACAAAGGTTGAACAGCGATGATTTATAACGTCATAGAAAGTGTAAAAAAATGCGGATACAAAGCCTCTTTGTATCCGCATTTTCTATGTTAAATTTTTTCTACCTTGGAAAAGGTGTTAGTCTTCCTTCGAAAATAGTCCTTTATACACAATTCCGGCAATTATAGCGCCAATGATAGGTGCTACTATAAATAGCCATAATTGTGATAACGCCCAGTCGCCCACAAAGATAGCTTGACTGATACTTCTTGCGGGGTTCACGGAGGTATTGGTGACGGGTATACTAATAAGATGTATTAATGTGAGTGCAAGACCGATAGCTATACCTGCGAAACCTTTAGGTGCCCGTGCATCTGTGGCGCCTAGAATTACAATCAAAAACATGAATGTCATCACAATTTCTGTTACCAATGCCGCTGTTAGACTGTATTTTCCGGGGGAATGCTCACCATAACCATTTGCTGCGAAGTTACCAATGCTTGAGCCATTGCCTGTAGCGATAATATACAGGATAGTTGCCGCCGCAATTCCTCCTAATACTTGGGCTAAAACATAAGGAACTAATTCTTTTGTGGGAAATCTGCCCCCTGCCCATAATCCAAAGGATACTGCCGGATTAAGATGCGCACCCGAAATGTGCCCTAAAGAATAGGCAATAGTTAATACGGTTAAACCAAAAGCTAGCGCTACCCCTACGAAACCAATCCCTGTGTCTGGAAAACCTGCGGCAAGTACTGCGCTGCCACATCCGCCGAGCACCAGCCAGAAGGTGCCTAGAAATTCAGCTGTGAATTTTTTTGTCATGATACGGTTTATTTTTTGGTAATAGATAAAGAACAAATTAGCAGGTATATCCTGCAATATTCATGTTTAAATGTACGTAAAAATAATTATTTAAATCAATAAATGTAATAGTTGGTGTTAAGAATTTTATTTCT
>DATMSZ010000174.1:0-21592 GCA_035565175.1 Pseudosphingobacterium sp. | reverse complement strand
AATAAAAATAATCTAATTATAAACCAAAGCGTTGATGGGTTGTTTACTGAACGGTATGAGACCTATAAAATTCACTTAATAGGTTTTCCGTTTTCGATAAATAAAGTAGCAGCTGACGATCATTCAGTAGCAATTACTGTCGAAAATGATATACCAACTGTGGTGGTAAACAAAGATTTTAGAAATATCCTTATAAACTAGGGGGCATCTTTACGGATAGAAAACGAATCTTCTTATTACTCCTTGAAACTGAGCAATTAGACTAATCATCTAATTGCTAATACTTAACTTAATTTAAAAAATAACTGAATTATGCATAACTCAGTAGAGGTGTATTCCTTGTTTACAGATTTCGATGTGAATCTTTTTAAAGCAGGTAAACATTATAAATTATATGAAAAATTTGGGGCACACTATCTGGAGGATCACGACAGAATCGGAACTTATTTTGCTGTTTGGGCACCTAATGCTTCCAGGGTCTCAGTAATAGGAGATTTTAATGGGTGGAATCCTCATGCGCATAAATTAAATATTCGCTGGGATGGGTCGGGCATTTGGGAGGGGTTTATATCCGGTATCTCATTAGGGCAGCACTATAAATACAGTATAGTATCGAACAGCGGGGAGCATTTAGAAAAAGGAGATCCATTCGCCTTGCTATGGGAGGTTCCGCCTCAAACTGCATCAAAGGTGGGTACTACCTGGTACGAATGGAAAGACGCTGAATGGATGAAAAAAAGGGATTTGCATAATGGCCTGAACCGTCCGATTTCTGTTTATGAATTACATTTAGGTTCGTGGATTCGTGATCCGGATAAGCCTAATGAAATCTTAAGTTATGGGCAGATTGCGGATAAATTGGTTCCATATATCAAAGAAACCGGTTTTACGCATGTCGAATTTATGCCCTTAATGGAACATCCTTATTATCCATCTTGGGGCTACCAAATTACTGGTTATTTTGCTGCTTCTTCAAGATACGGTCCGCCGCAAGAACTCATGTACCTAATAGAGCAATTACATTTAAATGATATCGGCGTTATATTGGATTGGGTGCCTTCTCATTTTCCGAGCGATGCCCATGGTTTATATCGTTTTGATGGCTCTCACTTATATGAACATGCTGATCCTAGGCAGGGATACCACCCTGATTGGAGCTCTTACATTTTCAATTATGGGCGTAATGAAGTAAGGGCGTTTTTGATAAGTAACGCGATGTTTTGGTTGGATCGATATCATGCTGATGGTCTGCGCGTAGATGCTGTGGCCTCCATGTTATACCTTGACTATTCTCGTAAAGAGGGTGAATGGGTGCCAAATAAATATGGTGGACGAGAGAATCTTGAGGCTGTAAGCTTTATTAAAGAGCTTAACGAGGTGGTTTATAAAAACTTTCCCGACGTACAGACCATTGCCGAAGAATCTACAGCATGGCCCGGAGTAAGCCGACCGACATTTTTGGGAGGATTAGGTTTTGGTATGAAATGGATGATGGGATGGATGCACGATACACTGAACTATTTTAAAGAAGATCCAATTCACCGAAAATATAGCCATCAGCAGATTACGTTCAGTACAGTTTATGCTTTCCATGAGAACTTTATGTTGCCGCTCTCCCATGATGAGGTGGTCCATGGAAAAGGGTCTTTGATAAATAGAATGCCGGGAGACGAGTGGCAAAAATTTGCAAATTTACGGGCTTTATATCTCTATATGTTTACGCATTCGGGTACCAAGTTGTTATTTATGGGGGGGGAGTTTGGACAAACAACAGAATGGGATAGCAATAAATCATTGGATTGGCACCTATTACACTATGCTCCCCATGATGGCTTATTCAAATTTATAGCAGCATTAAATGCGCTTTATAAAAGTCAGCCTGCTTTGTATGAGAAAAGTTTCTCACAGGACGGATTCGAATGGGTGGAGCTAGGAGACCATGAGAACTCTATATTGGTATATTATCGAAAAGGCGAGCATAAAAAAGATGATTTAGTTATTGTTCTTAACCTTACTCCTGTGATTCGTTATTATTACAGAATAGGATTGCCGTACAAAGGGGAATACGAAGTAGTACTGAATACCGATGATGAGCAGTATTATGGAAGTGGTGTGTATGTAGATAATATTGCTGCAGAAGTTTTTCATTGGATGAATAAAGACTTTTCTGCAAAGCTGACGCTACCTCCTCTTGGAGGAGTGGTGTTAAAATTGCAGCATACTAACATTTAATTGTAACCAATCATTGAAGTACGGGGATGAGAAAACAAAAGAGTTTAACACATATATTTCATTTTGCGGCCGAATGCTATCCGGTAGCTAAAGTTGGCGGTTTGGCAGACGTTGTTGGAGCACTACCTAAATATCAACAAAAAGCCGGACTAAAGGCCTCTGTTATTATTCCATATTACGATAAACCATTTATTAAGACACATACATTTGTGGATGTTTATCAAGGATATATTCAGCAAGGAGCTGATTCTTACCCTTATAGTGTGCTTAAGGAACTTAATAATAGCTTAGGATTCGAGCTGTTTTTAATCAAAATACCAGGTCTTTTAGATAGGCCGGAAGTTTATTCTTATCCTGATGAGCGCGAACAATTTTTAGCTTATCAGCATGCGGCTTTAGATTGGCTATGCGCTGCTAGTATTAGACCTGACATTATACATTGCCACGACCACCATGCAGGGTTTATTCCTTTTTATGTTGAAAATGTGCAACAGTTTGGTTTTTTAAAAGGAACGCCTACAGTAGCTACGGTACATAACGGACAATATCAAGGCTGGTTAGATTGGGATAATGCTTTCTTGTTGCCTTCTTTTGATACTTGGAAATGGGGATTACTCGATTGGAATGGTTTAATCAATCCGTTAGCAGCTTTGATAAAATGTTGTTGGGCATATACAACTGTATCAGAAGGTTACCTGCAAGAGTTATACCAGGAAGCAAATGGCTTGGAAAGCTTGTTTCTGGCGGAGAAAGAGAAATCTTACGGGATTGTTAATGGAATAGATACGGATGTTTGGGATACAAAGATAGATAGCATGCTGACTGCAAATTTCGGTATAACAGCTATCGCCAAAGGCAAACAACTTAATAAAGTGGCCTTATGCTCAACCTATCATTTAGATGAGAATTTGCCATTAATAGCCTTTATCGGACGATTTGCATTAGAAAAAGGCGCCGATATTTTGCCGAGTACCCTTATAAAGGCATTAACGGAATTTAAAGGTCAGTTAAACTTTTTGATACTCGGATCTGGAGATAAAAAGCTTGAGCAAGCTTTGGAGCAGATTTCCAAAGATTATCCTGAACATTTTGCCCTCTACATTGGTTATAATGAAGAGCTAGCTCATCAGGTATATGCTTCGGCGGACTATCTGTTTATGCCATCGCGGGTAGAACCCTGTGGATTGAACCAACTTTATGCAATGCGTTATGGTACGGTTCCTATTGTGCGATCAACTGGGGGGTTGAGAGATACGGTGAAGGATATGAAGATAGCCGACGGCTATGGTATTTTATTTGAAAATGCGACTGTTGAAGATGCGGTTGAGGCTCTTCAGAGAGCAATTGATTTTTGGCATAAAACAAACACTAATACCTTCTCTCTTTTGCGTAAAAAATTGATGAAACTAGATTTTTCATGGGAAAGATCTTCGACTAAGTACACTGAATTATATAACAAATTAATTAATTGATAGATATGACTCCTAAGGTAATTTCCATTGTGCTAGGAGGCGGCAGGGGAACGCGATTAGCACCTTTAACAGACAAACGTTCTAAGCCTGCTGTACCGATAGCAGGAAAATATCGTTTAGTTGATATACCTATTTCAAATTGCTTGAATTCGGGCTATAATAGAATATTTGTTTTAACCCAATACAATTCGGCATCTTTAAATACACATATTAAAAACACCTATAATTTTAGTGTTTTCAGTAAGGGGTTTGTAGATATCATAGCAGCGGAACAAACGATGGAGGGGGATAAATGGTTTCAGGGAACGGCAGATGCCGTTAGGCATTCGCTGCGATATATGGCAAATCATGAGTACGATTTTATTTTAATTCTTTCAGGCGATCAACTTTATCAGATTGATTTTCAAGAGATGATTGAATATCATATTGGTAAAAAGGCAGAGATCACGATCGCAACTATTCCTGTAAATGCAAAAGACGCTACATCGTTTGGAATTCTTAAATCTGATGATGAAGGGAATATCCTTTCCTTTACGGAAAAACCTAAAACAGAACTTCTGGTTGATTGGAGTTCGGAAGTAAGTGAAGAAATGAAAGCTGTTGGTAGGGAATATTTAGCGTCGATGGGTATTTATGTGTTTAGTAAGGGCGTTCTTAACGATTTGTTAACGATGAACCCCGGGCTAGACTTTGGAAAGGAATTAATTCCTGATGCGATAGGCGATGGGCAAAAAGTTGTAAGCTATCAGTATGATGGATATTGGACCGATATTGGTAACATAGATTCATTCTTTGAAGCAAACATTGGCTTAACAGATGAAATACCCGCCTTTAACCTCTTTGATAACCAAAGCATTTTTACACGGCCGAGAATGCTGCCTCCTTCAAAAATGGCTTCTACCACGTTAAATAATGCCATTGTTGCGGATGGCTGCATTATAGCCGCGGCACAAATTGAGCGGTCGGTAATTGGTGTACGTTCTCGTATTGGAAAAGGCACAGTGATCAAGAACACCTATATGATGGGAAGTGATTTCTATCAGAATTTAGAAGAGCTGGAAGACGCGAAACGCAACAACAAACCAATAGTAGGAGTAGGAGAGGATTGTTATATCGATACAGCGATTTTGGATAAAAGCTGCTCGATTGGTAATAATGTGCAAATAAGAGGAGGGAGACATTTACCTGATGGAGAGTTTGAAACTTACACTGTGAAAGATGGGATTATTGTCATCAAAAAGCGGGCAAACATCCCTGACGGAACGATAATAGGTGAATGAACTACTTGTTATTAAACAGAAAACTTACGATAGTAAAGGCCTCTGTTTACGCGCCTAAAGAGACATAAAAAGGTTTAGCTAGTTTTCTTAGACTTTAAGTACAAAATATTCGTTAGCATTAATGAGTATTTTGTACTTTTGTTTTTTAATGGAAGTTCATTATACCGTGCTTCATTCTTTCGAAGGTTATATAACCAAAACGGTTATCATTAGGCAATTTTTTCTAATTTTTGTTTTCGTTATGAGTTTCTTTAAAAGAAACTACCGTGTATCCTATTTAAATAATCAAAACCACTTCTTTTTACATGAATAATATATTGATAAAGTCAGCAACATTAATATTTCCTGACCATGATAAGCATGGACAGGTTGTTGATGTATGGATTGATAATGGTATTATTAAGGATGTTTCCTTACATGGGGAGAAAACTTATGAACAAGTAACTATTATTGACGGTGAAAACCAATATTTAGCCCCTGGTTTTTTTGATATGAATGCTAATTTTGGCGAGCCGGGCCTTGAATCGAAAGAAACGATTTCGAGTGGCTGTGCGGCAGCGGTAGCAGGAGGCTTCACGGGTGTTGCTGTTCAGCCTAATACAAATCCTGCTCTGCATAGCAAGGGTGAAGTAGCTATGGTAGTTAATTTATCGAAAGATAATTTAGTTTCGGTATATCCTGTTGGAGCAATAAGCAGAGATCGGGCAGGAAATGATTTAGCCGAATTATATGATATGAAATTGGCGGGTGCTGTGGCCTTTTCCAATGGTAATAAAAGTGTGCAGCAGGCCGGACTCATGAGTAGAGCTTTGCTGTATAGTAAAGGATTTGGAGGATTAATATTATCTTATGCCGAAGATTTATCTATTGCCAACAATGCAAAGATGAATGAGGGAGTTATGAGTACTTACCTAGGAATGAAGGGGAATCCAAATTTAGCAGAAGAACTCATGGTGACGCGCGATCTATACTTGGCCGATTATAACGATGCCTCTATCCACTTTAGTACTATTAGTACAAAAGGAAGCGTAGAGCTCATTCGGCAGGCAAAACGAAAAGGGATGAAGGTTACCTGTGATGTTGCCGCCCATCATCTCGTGCTTACGGATGACTTAGTTGCTGAATTTGATAGCAATTACAAAGTAAATCCTCCGTTAAGAACCATGGTGGATATCGAAGCGCTTAAAGAAGGGTTAAAAGATGGTACGATAGATGCAATTGTATCTCAACACACACCACACGAAATAGAATTTAAAAAGGTAGAGTTTGAGATAGCAAAAAATGGTATTATTGCTTTACAAACAGTGCTCCCTCTGTTGTTAAAAGCTGGATTATCGCTTGAACTGATTGTTCAAAAGCTTTCGATAAATCCCCGTAAAATATTGAAACTCGCTCTCCCTACTCTACAAAGTGGTGATAATGCAAACTTAGTTTTGTTTAATCCAACTGAAAGTTGGACATTTGATTTAAATACAAATAATTCGCTTTCTGTAAATAGCCCATTTTATAATACTACATTAACAGGGAAGGTTAATCTTGTAGCTAATAATAAAAAGATTTACTTAGTGTAAAACAACATAATATGGACAAACGTGTAGAGGATGCCTTAAAAGCGTCCGTTCAGGCTTTCGAAAAAATAATCGAAAAAGCTAATTCAAACTTTTTGTCAGATCTAATTGCAGCTTTTGAAAGTAGCGAAAACTATATGCAAAAGGTTGATTTATTAGATCAATGCTTTGATGACTATCCGCAATATGAAGACCTTAGAGAAGTAATGTTCGATTTACTGCTTATGAATTTTTTTGCGGCCGACGTTGAAAAACTAGAGGAGGATTACCTGGAATCGAAAGAGTGGGAGGAAATTGAAGAGCAGACGATTGATCGTGGTACAGAGCTTCTAAATCTCTTACTATACTTGAGAGAGTGCACTGATGACGATGTGGAACCTGAATTGGATGATTTTTTGAAAGAGTTCTTATTAGTTGATGAAGACGAGTTTCAAGATGAATACCGTATCTACGAACCTATGATAGCTAATCAGATTTTAATTGATAGTGATTATCAAGAGATTCAAAAAGTTACAAATGGATTAGATGAAGAACAAGAACTGGTTGAATTATTTTATCCTGTAATGAGTTTTTTCGCTGAAAAGGATCCAGCGCCTGAGCAATTTAACCAGTTTATAAAACATAGCAGTAATCCCGCTTTTGATGCGGCTGTTTATACGCTGGCTATCGCTTATAACCAAAATTGAAAGTAATGGAAAAATTAAGAAAAGAAGGCGCAGTAATGGGGATATACTTGGGCTTACTTGTAGTGGTTCTAACTATCTTGCCTATGTACTACTATGTTAACTGCAAATCATTTTGGACAGTAACGGCTGGTTCGGTTATTACCAGTTTTCTGTTACCACTTATAGTTGCTATTTGGTTTACTTTCATATTGAGGAAAAAAGTTGGTGGCTATTGGAACTTTAGACAGGCGGTAACTGGAATTTTTATTATGTTGCTTGTGGCATCTGTAATTTCGACTATTAGTGGCTTTGTTTTTGAGAAATTTATTGAACCGGATATGCGTGAGCGATATATGCGGAATATGCAAAACAATACTATTGAATTCATGGAGAATGCCGGAGTTGAGGCTGAGCAGATTGATGAGCAGATGGCTAAACTTGACGAACAGATAGAAGCGGCTGCAAAATCAACACCTTTGGATACGCTTAAGGGGTTTGCGGTTTATATTATTGTGGCATTTGTGTTGGCTATGATCTTTGCCTTAATAGCCAAAAGAGAGCGTCCTATATTTAATAGAATTGAAAATGACGAAATTGGTTAATCTTTAAAATACAAATTACGTACACAGTTTCTATGGATATATCCGTTGTAGTACCATTATATAATGAAGTTGAATCCTTGCCGGAACTACTGGCCTGGATCCGTCGAGTGGCCAATGAAAACCGCTTTAGCTACGAAGTGGTTATGGTTGATGATGGTAGTACAGATGGCTCCTGGCAACTCATAGAAGTGCTTAAGGAAAGCTATCCTGAAATATATGCAATAAAATTTAGGCGTAACTATGGTAAATCTGCTGCTCTTAATGTTGGGTTTGCAGCCGCCTCAGGAGAGGTTGTCATTACAATGGATGCCGATTTACAAGACAGTCCAGATGAAATACCCGTACTGTATACTCGTATTAAAGAAGAAAAGCTTGATTTAATTTCTGGCTATAAACAGAAGCGGCAAGATCCATTAAGTAAAACCTTGCCTACTAAATTATTTAACGCAGCAACCCGTAAAATGTCGGGTATAAAAAATCTGCATGATTTTAATTGTGGATTAAAAGCATATCGAAAGGATGTAGTTAAAAATATTGAAGTATACGGAGAGATGCACCGTTATATACCTGTACTGGCTAAGTGGGCAGGATTTACACGCATCGAAGAACAGGTAGTAAAACACTATCCGCGTAAATATGGAACCACAAAGTTTGGTTTCAGCCGGTTTGTAAATGGTTTTCTAGATTTACTTTCCATTTTTTTTGTTGGGAAATTTAGTAAGCGACCTATGCATTTTTTTGGAAGTATGGGGGTACTTAGTTTTTTCGGCGGTTTTATTATTATCGTATGGCTTATTTTGGATAAATTAATAAGCATTGCACATGGCTCAGCTTATCGTAATGTAACTGATCAACCCCTGTTTTATATTGCACTGGTAGCAATCATTGTAGGTTCCCAGTTATTCTTAACTGGATTTGTTTCGGAGCTTGTATCTCGTAACGCTAATGATAAAAATAACTATCAGATTGAAAAAGTTATTTAAGCAACTGAGCATTTATACCGTATTATAAGCTATGCTTTTTTTCTCTATCATCGTTCCTCTTTATAATAGACCTCAGGAAATTGACGAGTTACTTTTTACACTTGTTCAACAAGATTATAGGCATTTCGAAGTGCTAATAATAGAAGACGGTTCAACATTAGATGCGAGGAGTATTGTTGAAAGTTATCAAGACAGACTTAATTTACACTACTATGTGAAAGCCAATGAGGGACAGGGGTTTACGAGGAATTTTGGCTTTGAACGCGCTAAAGGCGACTATTTCGTTGTTTTTGATTCAGATTGTTTAATTCCATTTGACTATCTAACTAAAGTCAATGAATATCTGGCAAGACATCCATTAGATGCGTACGGAGGCCCCGACGCTGCGCATGAGTCGTTCACATCTGTTCAGAAGGCGATAAGTTATTCTATGACGTCTCCCTTAACAACAGGAGGCATTCGAGGCAATAAAAAACACATCGGGCAGTTTCACCCGCGTAGTTTTAATATGGGAATTTCACGGAAAGTATGGCAAACGGTGGGAGGTTATATACTTACACGATTGGGTGAAGACATAGAATACAGTATAAGGATACATAATGCGGGATTTAAAATAGGCTTGATACCTGATGCAATTGTGTATCACAAACGAAGAACCGATTTTATTCAATTCTATAAGCAGTTGCATTTCTTTGGGAGAGCTAGAATTAATATTTATAAACATTTTCCTACTGAGCTGAAATTGGTGCATTTTTTTCCAGCTCTATTCACCATATTCCTTGGTGTAACAATCGCTCTTAATTTATTGGAATCACTTTTTTTTGTGCACTTTCTGATCATCACGCAGTTGTGTAATTTTCTTTTGGTGCTTTATACCGTTCTTTTATTTTTCCATGGCTGGTATAAAACAAAGACGGTAAAAGTTGCTTTTTTAGGCGTTATAGCGGCCTTTATTCAATTAACTGCTTATGGCATTGGGTTTATGCAAGATTTTTGGAAAAGAGTTGTCAACAAATAAAATGTTACTCAAGCGCTCTTATTTTATTGTTTAGATCCTCAATGTTAAAGGGTTTAGCTATATAATCATCAGCACCTACTTCTGAAGCTATCCGTTTACTTTCTCTACTAGCTGAAAACATGATCACAGGAATTCGTGCGGTTTCTTTATCTTTCTTTAAAATTCGAACAATTTCATCTCCCATTAAGACAGGCATCCATATATCTATAATTAATAAGTCGGGTTTTTCTAGTTGTATTCTTGGTATGAGTAAAGAACTATTTGGTTCAAGGGTGACCTGGTAGCCATAACTTTCCAATAACAATCCGGTAATATCCAAAATCCCTTCATCATCATCGCAAATCAGTATTTTCTTTATCATCGTTTTTGAATTTTAAAGGTAGTGTAAAACTAAAGGTGGCGCCTTCCCCCACGGCGCTTTCAACCCATAAGGTTCCTCCATGATTTTTTACTATCTGATCACTTATATACAAACCTATGCCAATACCAGGGTATTGTTTTTGGACTTCATCGACCCGGAAAAAATTTTCAAATATTTTCTTTTGATGTTGGTAATCTACTCCTAAACCATAGTCTGTTATAGAAACTTTCACAAAGTCGCTTAATCTAGATAAGTGTATATTGATATTTCCACCGCTGGGAGTGTATTTAATGGAATTTTTTAGAAGATGTAAAACAACTTGTTCCAGGCGTTGTCTATCACCCACGTAATAATTGCTGGCATAGCCGCTTATATTTATTGAATAATTGCTATGTGCCTTGCGGAGTTGCTCTACAACATGAAGAACCATTGCGTCTAAATTAAATGCACCTTTAGAAAGCTCTATCTTTCCCGTTTTAACCTTGGAGACATCCAACAAATCGCTAATTAAATGTTCGAGTTTATCGATGTGCCCCTTTGCTTTATTTAGCGTTTCTTTTAATTTATCATCTGCTTCCTTTGGAATCATTCTTTGTGCTAGTTGTATACAGGCCATAACGGTAGTTAACGGTGTTTTTAATTCATGGCTTGCGACACTCAAAAAATCATCTTTTCTTCGGTCAATTTCTTTGATCTCTGTAATATCTTCAATCGCAAATATGATATTTAATTCCTCTTCTTGATAGATTCGGCTTATTTTCACCTTAAGCATTTTTTTACCAACTCTTGTTGCTACATTTTCTAGTATTGAGTCGTGCACATAGTTTTCTTTATATGTATGCTTTTGTTCTAAAAGACTTCTTAAACTCATTAAATCCCATCTACAATGATCAATTTCAAATAAATATTGGTTTAATATTTCATCTTCGGCAATATGGAATGTTTTTAAGAAAGAAGTATTCACTTTTAATATTTTTAAATCTCGACTTAAGATTAGAATACTTTCATTTACTGTTTCTAAGAAGCTGTTTAAAAAGGTGTTATCTTCAATGAAGTTATAGCCTTGTTCCAAGACTTGCTTTTCAACTTTCAATCGTTCTATTCGAAGTTGCTGATCTGCAAGTTTCTGGCGAGTAACATCATTTTGCACGCCAACATAATATAATAGCTTTCCAAAATCGTCTTTTATTGGTTTTAAATGAAGCTCATTCCAAAATAAAGATCCGTTCTTTTTGTAGTTTCTTATTTCTATTGTGCATTCCTCACCAATGCGTAAGGCATTTTTTATTGTCTCTCTTTCTTGTCTATTGTCATCATTTCCCTGTAGAAATCTGCAATTGTGACCAATTATTTCTTCTCTGCTATACCCCGTTAAGGTCTCGAAAGCCTTATTGCAATAGACTATTGGATCATCCGGTTGTGAGCAATCCGTAATCGTTAGCCCGGCTTTGGAAATATTCAATGCTGTTAACAAAAAATTTAATTCATCGTTAAACACGTGGTCAGAGAACGAAAACTTATTTTTGTCGACTTGTTTCATCCGGTACTAGATTTGTATTAATGCTCTTCTACTCTACGATACCTCAAATTCATGTACTATAACTGTTGTGACACGAAGTTGGTCGTTTACTACTTAGCTTTATATCTGGAAGATTCAGCCAACTTGTATTAAAAATTGGTCAATCCCTTGTCTAGCTATCTTAATGCAAACTTCAATCCAAAATGGCGTTTATTAAAACGGGTAAGCGAACGGTTGTATAAGAATACTCAGTCTATAAAGGACTGGCAATATCTAAAATCTGCAAATTATTTGGTTAGGTGCCAATTTATGGCAGTTTACATTGTCAGGTATTTTAATTGCACAAAAAATTAACAAAAAAATGATAAACGGATTTTTGATTAAAAATCAAAGAGTTGAGTGTAGGTTTTTGATAACAAATTCATTTTTGTTTTGCTTTGGTAGTATATTTGATTTGTAGCGTATACTTATCGGCGTGATAATCCCGTTATTAAAAAAGAACCTCTATGGGAAATGTCTGTCGATGAAAAACAAGATTAAGTGCCAAGCTCATCGAATCCTTAATAAGAGACTGGACACTATAAATGGGGTTAAAAAAAAGGAGAGAGAATAATTAATGTAGAGCGATCTCAGATACTAAATTAGCTCGAGGGCGTTTAAGAAAGATGAGATTTAATAAAAAATTATTAATGAAGAAGATTCTTTGTGTTGACGATGATGCAGATTTTGCAGCAATGGTGGTTGATATACTAAGGCCAGAGGGTTATAAGGTTGAAATTGATACGGGTAGAAATATGCATAGTATGTTAAGGACGGGTAAATACGGACTGGTATTGCTAGATGAGCGTCTTTTATGGATGTGGGGAAGCGATTTATGCGTAGAGCTTAAGCAGAATCCAGACACCAGTCATATACCGGTAGCAATGATATCAGCTGCTGACGATATTGCCAAAATTAAAGAGAGATGTGGGGCAGAAGCGTATTTAAAGAAACCATTTGATCTTAATTACTTTCTTGATATGGTTGATCAACTGTATCTTTATAAGGACGAAGTTGCTTAAGAAAGCATTATTTAGGTTAATATTTAACAATATATTTAATGGAAGGACAATATAGAAAAGATATCTTTGCCGGACTAAAGGTGGGTATTATTTTGAAGAAAGACCAGCGGAGCGGTCATATAACTTATGGAGAAGTAAAAGATATTTTGACCTCATCTTCCTTTCATTCCAGGGGTATAAAAGTAAGACTTGCCGATGGGCAGGTGGGGCGAGTTGCGGAGATAGGCGAAGGCGAATAGGATTTACGTTAACTGCTACTGGTGAAAAAAGTCTGATTGAAGATCGCCTCAATCAGACTTTTTTTCATCAGTTAAAAGTATATTGGCATTTGTGTATTTTTTAAAAAAAAGGTAATTTTCTACAATGCAAGACTATCTGTTATTTATAGACACGGAAGCCACTGGTTTACCAGTAAAATGGACGAAACCTTATACGGATAGTAATAACTGGCCTACCGCAGTACAGATTGCATGGATTGTTTTTAATAAAGCAGGGCAAGAATTAAAACGAGAGAATTTTTATATCAGCAACAATGATGTCCCGATTACTCGTCAAGCCCAACAGATACATCAATTAAATGCAGATTATTTGAGGGAGAATGGGATGCCAAGGGAGTTTGTAATGCAAAAACTAGCTGAAGATCTACAAACCTATCCGTCCTTAATTGTTGGGCATTTTGTGGCATTAGATTTTCACATACTTGGTGCAGATTTTGCACGTAGTGGCTTAAGTAGTCCTTTAATGGGCTTTCCTTTGTTTTGCACGATGCTTGCAAGCGAGAAATACTCACGAAAACCGTGGATTAAGTATTTACGATTAGGTGAGTTTTTTAGCGAATTGTTTCATAAAGAAATGACCAATGCTCATAATGCAATAGTGGATGCTGAAACGACATCATTATGTTTTTTTGAATTGCAAAAAAGGGGAGATATTACGGATGAGATGATTGCATTGCAACAACATAAGTTTGAGGTGCAACTAGCATTAAAGAATAAGTCTTCCGGTTATCTGTGGATGAAATTTTTACTTCTTGTTGGATTATTGATCCTTATAATCATGATAGTTACTTAAGGCGATATTAAACATATGAACCATCCAGATACAAATTCAACACTTGCGAGCGAGAGTTATCTCATGCCAGAACAAATGTATTCCAAAAAGGTAGGTGACTTGGCCTTTAGAGAACTCGTTACATGTAAAGGCACTGTCCCTGTATTTGAAGCGGCGAGAATAATGGCTACCAATAAAGTGAGTTGCCTTTTTATTACAAGTGAGAGCGGTAATATAGATGGTTTCGTTACGGATATAACGCTTCGAGATCACGTCATCGCTCGGCAAGCAGATGTAAGTAAACCTATCCATTATTTTATGGATCGTGAGATACGTTCAATCGGCACAGACACTTATGTATACGAGGCTTTATTGATGATGTATCAAACTAAGTCACGTTACCTCTTAGTTGAAAAAGAAGGAGTCTATATAGGTTTCGTCAGTCGTAATAAATTAATGACTGAATTGGCACAATCGCCATTGGTATTTATTCAATCCGTTAAACTTTCTCGAACTATCGCAGAGCTAAAAGATAAGTGGTCTTTGGTTCCCTATATCGTTAATCAATTAGTTAATAAAGGAATTCAAGCCGAAATTATTAATCAGTTAATTACTGTAATAGCTGACACGATAACGCAAAATGTACTAGAAGAAGTATTAAAAGAAAAAGGCGAAGCCCCTTCAAAATTCGTTTTTATGATTTTAGGTAGTGAAGGGCGCAAAGAGCAAACTTTAAAAACAGACCAGGATAACGCAATTATTTATGAGGACAAAGCGAATGAGCATAGAGAGGAGGTCAGAAAATGGTTCTTGGAATTTGCCGCTGAAATTTCGGATAAGCTGAATGAAATAGGATTTGCATATTGTACAGGAGGCTTTATGGCAAGCAATCCCCAATGGACCCACTCTTTATCGCATTGGAAGAACAATTACAAAAAATGGATGGAGGAGGCATTGCCTGAAACAGCGATCAAATTTTCAACTTTTTTTGATTGTCGCTTTATCTATGGAGAAAAGAGTATAATGGATGAACTTCGCGAGTTTTTAGACAAAGAATTGCAGCAACCATTGGAGAAATTTTTTGTTTATTTAGCGAAGAATGCATTGCAATACGTTCCTCCCCTTACATTTTTTAAGCCAATAAAGACAATTACCGTAGCGGGAAGGGAAGTTTTCGATATCAAAAAGGCTATGACTCCCGTGGTTGATTTAGTGCGGGTTTACGCATTAAGGAATAGGATTTTTTTAGAAAATACCGGTGAACGAATGAAGGCACTTTTTGATATGGGTGTTTTTTCTGAAAAACAGTATCAAGAACTGACGCTTTCTTATTATTATCTAATGAGTATGCGCTTAAAAAACCAAGCTATTCAGATACTTGTAAATCGTACAGAACCAAACAATTATATAGATATAGAAAATATTACTAGAATTGAACGGGTCACACTAAAAGAAATTTTTAAGACGATAGAAAACTTTCAAGCAGGTATACGTATTAAATTTACAAATAATCTGTTGGGCTAATTTTATACAAAAAGGTTAAGTATTAGCACACCTATTAAGCCGACGATAGCCACCAACGACTCCATTACAGACCAAGTTAATACCGTGTTTTTTACACTTAGGTTGAAGTATTCTTTAAACATCCAAAAACCGGAATCATTTACATGGGAGAAAGCCAGGCTTCCGGCCCCTACGGCTAGTACCATTAGGTTTGCATTCGTGCCTGTAGATTCGATCAGCGGTAAAATCATGCTACCTGTTGTTAGGCCAGCGACCGTTGCAGAGCCTACTGCTGCCCTGATAATCGCTGCAATAAACCATCCTAGTACGAGTGGAGGAATAGGTAGTGTTTGAAGTGAGGCTGCGATTTCTTCGCTTACACCGGTATCGCTGAAAATTTGTTTAAGGGCACCTGAACCTGCTATAATTAAAATGATAGATGCAACATCTTTAACGGCCTGTGAGCAGTTAATCATCATTTCGTCCATGCTTATTTTTTGTAATATACCCAATGAGAACAGGGCATAGAAGAAAACAATCATGAGTACAATGGACGGAGATCCTAAAAAGATCAGACTTTGATGAAGGGAAGAAGTTATGGGTACCCACCAATTAAGTAATGTTGTCAGTACGAGTAAGATGACTGGTAAAAGAGCTGTGAAAAAGCTATTAAATACACCGGGTAGTTTTTCCTCAGGCAAATCTTCAGATACAAAAGTTTCTAAGGGCTGTGAAGGGATTCTTTTTAGAAATTGAGCAAAAACGGGACCGGCGACGATGATAGCAGGTACTGCTATTGCGAATCCGTACATAAGCGTTAACCCCATATCAGCTTTAAATTGAACTACTAAAGCGGAAGGGGATGGGTGTGGAGGTAAAAAACCATGTGTGACCGACAAGGCTGCCAACATAGGAAGGCCTATAAAGACGGCAGGCAGTTTATATTTGTACACTACCGAAAAAATGAGAGGAACCATTAACACAAACCCGACTCCGTAGAATAATGGAATACCGACGATAAATCCAACTATCATCATTGCCCATTGAATTCTTTTTTGACCCACTAGGTTCATCATAGTCGTTGCTATTTGTTGGGCCGCACCACTTACTGCTATAATTTTGCCAAACATTGCACCAAAAGTGATCAATATCAATAAAGAAGAGAGAATGTCTCCGATTCCTTTTTCGAGTGACTGGGCTATTTTCGGAAGCGGTAATCCTAATAGAACTGCTGCTAGTACTGAAACGAGCAAAAAAGCAGGGAAAGGATGAACTTTAAAAGTATTAATGAGAAGTATGAGAGCAACAATGGATAATGTTATAAAAATGAGGGTCATCTGGTTCTATTTAATCGGGTTATTTGAACTTCACCTGCACAAGTTACAATAAAAAAACTGAAGTGGAAAGCGAGTGAATCGTTACAATTCACTCACTTGTTAATTAACTTATCTAATAACCTGGATTTTGTTTTAGATTAGGATTCGTAGCAATTTGTGTATTTGGAATCGCAAAGAGCTCCCTATTAAGATCATTTGATGGTTGATGATCCCACCAAGAAGCTGTAGTGAATTTTCCGAATCGAATTAAATCTGTTCTTCTTTTTCCTTCGAAAATGAACTCTCTTCCTCGTTCTGCTAATAATTCGTCTAAGGTAAGCGTTGCTGTATTATATTGGGCAGCAGGCCAATCCGCGGCTGAAAAAGACCTTTTTCTACTGTCGTTGATCAGGTTGACGGCATCCTGGTTTGCAACCCCACCATTCTTTCGCATAATAGCTTCCGCTTTATCAAAATAAATTTCTGTCAAGCGGTAAATAATAAAATGATTCTCAAGATAGTTCTCATCATCTAAGGTTCCTGTTTTGTACTTATTAAAGCGGGCACCACTATTCTCTTCACCTTCAGCCATTCCTCCTTCGCTTGTTTTATCGCCCTCACTTTCTCGTCTGATACTATTGACGATTACAAAAGGTTTTCCATTATACTCTTCTGTACCTAAGACAGGTGTGGTTGTTCCGTATTTATATTGTGGGCCAAATAAGAACCATTCCGTTTTGCGGAGGTCGTTATCTGCGTAAGCATTAAAAGCCGATGGGATTACTACGGTGGCATTCCAGCCTCCATATCCTACTTTTAACACTTCCTTCATATAATCGTATCCCATGTGCATATCTAAGGCCATAGAAAAGCCACCCTTTCGGCTGTAAGCAAATTGGAAAAGATTTTCCGTAGCTTGCTGGTTTCTGTTGCTAAATGTTTCTGAAAGATCGGAGGCAAGTTTAGGACCTCCATTTAAACCACCGGCTTCACCGTTTAGGATTTTATCGCAAGCAGCGATGCACGCATCCCACATAGGTGTTCCGGTCCATTTCTCCGCATTTAAATACAATTCGGCCAACATGGCATAACCAGCTGTTTTTGATACTCTGCCTATTAGTTCACTAGATAACGGCAATAATTGAGGTACATAAGTTTCCAATTCTGTCTTCACAAACTCAAAAACTTCTGCTCTAGGCTTAGTTTCAGGGTTCGTTATACCCTCTGTAATTTCTGTCCATACCGGTACATTACCCCATAAATCCATAATTTTCATGTAATGGTAAGCCCGTAGAACTTTTAGTTCAGCGATAATCGAGGTGAGTTCATCCTGTTCCATCCCAATTTCTGCCGCATTTACTTTTTCTATATTCTTGATGGCGTTATTCACGTAGCCTAAGCCTGTCCACATAAGTATCCAACATTGCCGCATTCTACTTTCATTATCCGTCCAAGTGTGATAATGCTGCCTGAAATGGTCTCCTGCGTCATAACCATGTCTCCCTTTTTGCGGCCAAGCCAATTGATCCGCGGAGAGCTCGTTGTGGTAATAATAACCGTCTGATGAATTCAAACCAAGCCATGCTTGCATATGTGTGAAAGGGCGTAGTGCTTCCTGCAGTACCTCTCTCCGGTTATTCAAAAATTGATCTTCCCTTATTTCACTGTAGGGGTTTTCTTCAAGCTTTGTGCACGATTGAATGCCAATTAAGCAAGTACTTAAAAAGCTTATATATAGTGTTTTTTTAATGAGCCTTTTCATGTTTTGTTTTTATTTAGAATCCAATATTCAAACCAAGTGTCCAAGAACGTGTACGCGGATAAAAACCTCTACCGTCAATACCCGTTGTAAAACCGGTGTCTTGTAATTCGGGGTCAATACCATCATAACCGGTAAAGGTTGCGATATTACGACCTGTAGCGTAAAGGCGAAGATTTCGTATATATTTTGTGTTGAGCTTAAAATTGTACCCTAACGTAATGTTATCAATCTTAACAAAGTCGCCTTTTTCAATATAATAATCGGAATATTGGGGGTCATCGTCTAATTGATTGTGGGTGGTTATAGCGCTTTTAAAGATATTGTTTGGTAGCCACTTTTTATTTCCGAAATACATTTCCTTTGTATTTAAAATATCAAACCCAAATTTGCCTCTTAAAAATATGGTCAAATCGAAATTTTTGTAAGTGAATCTATTGCTTAAGGCGAGGTTGTATTTAGGTACGCCATTACCAATAATGGTTAGGTCATTCGCGTTTATTTCACTTGCAGTACCCGTAGAGCCATCCGCTTTGTAAAACAGCCATTTACCGTCATCTGTAAAGCCGGCGAACCGCTTTCCGTAAAAGTTTCCTACTTTTCCACCTTCCTCAAGTCGTATCGCATTCCCTAAATTACCGGGAGAGGGTAATCCACCAAACTCCAAGAAATTAGCTTGAAAGACGTCACTAGATAGTTTATCCAGTCGGTTATTTTGGACGCTGCCGGTAAAATCGACGGTCCAATTAAACTGTTCGTTTTTAATAGGAGAACCGCTTAATAGAACTTCTACCCCCTTGTTACTTATAGAGCCGACATTTGTTAATATTTTGTCTCTAATAAAACCAGGTTGTTGTGCATTGTAATCATATAAAAGATCTTTAGTAAGACGGTTATATACATCGATTGATCCGGAGATCCTGCTTTCTAGTATTGCAAAGTCTAAGCCGAAATTCCATTCGGTCTTTTTTTCCCATCGAAGATCTGGATTTGCATTTCTAGAAGGCCCAAATGTTTGATAGTAAATGCCATTTTGGGGATAAACTCCGCCTGTACCTAGTGTGAGCAGCGATTGATAGTTGGCAATATCTTGATTTCCTGTAACGCCATATCCTGCACGTAATTTCAAATTATTGATAATAGGAATATTTTTAATAAATTCTTCTTCACTTAATGTCCATCCCAACGAGGCTGCCGGAAAGTTACCCCATTTATGATTTGCACCGAAGCGAGAAGAGCCCTCATGGCGAAGGATAACCTGAGCCGAATATTTTCCTAAATAAGAATAATTGACACGGCCGAAGAAAGCAACTAATGTATTGTCATCTTTGAAACTCCCCATTCCGGGGCGTGGAAGCAGCGTGTTGTTTATGGCGCTACCACCACCAAGATCCCAATCTAAAGTAGCGTCTGTAGTAAATCCGTTATTGTTGACGTTAAATTTTTCTATCGTTGAATATTGATAACTATAACCCGCAGTAGCATTGATAGAATGATCATCAGCAATAACTTTGGTGTAATCAATGGTAGATTCAAAAGTTCGTGTCCAGCTTAAAAAATTATATTTGGCGGCATATCCCATGCCTTGATATTCAGAATCTTGTCGCTGGTCCCAGTCGTTTACTGAACGATATCGCCGGTCGTTATATTGATTTCGCACATAAGAGCCAAAAGCAGAAGCTTTCAATCCTTCCATGATGTCGAGCGTAAACGTTGCATCTCCGCTAAAGGTTGATTGATCTCTTTCAAATATGCGATTTTCCAATCGTGCAACAGGATTATAATTATTGTAGCCCTGTGTTTCCAAGAAAGTGCCGTCGGGATTTCGCAAAGGAGCTGTGGGATTGCGTTGAATTGCCTGTTCAAAATCTGAACCGGTGGTTGTTCCGTACTCAGCAGCGTTCACGTCATCGTTCACACCTCCACCAAGCAGGTCAGCTTTGTTCATATTGGCTGCCAGATTTAACTGTAAGCTTAATCTATCCTGTAAACCCTTTTGATTAACATTTATGCGTCCCCCAAATTGTTCGCGATCATTTCGTTTAGCGATACCCTGCGCATCATTATAGTATAAAGAGGCACGGTAATTCGTTTTTTCACTACCGCCCGATGCGGCGAAATTATGATATTGACTTAGATTATCTTTATTTATTAGTTCATCATATAAATCGGTCGATCCGCCTAGATCTTGGTCCTGATTTATGACTCCTTGGTTAATCAAATCTCTAAAATCAGTGGCAGAAAGATAGTCAGGCTTACGATCCACCGCCTCATGTTGCAAATAAGTAGAATAATCATATCTCGGATCTCCGGCCTTGCCCTTTTTTGTGGTGATCAAAATAACGCCTGCGTTACCTCTGGTTCCGTAAATGGCGGCGGCAGATCCGTCTTTTAATACTGAAAATGTTTCAATATCATCCTGTTGAATGAGATCTAAATTACCACCGGGTATTCCGTCTATCACCACCAATGGCATTGTGCCGCCTTTTAAGGAATTTATTCCCCTCAATTGAATGGAAGCACTTGAGTTTGGATTATTCCCTTGTGTACGAGTAATATTCAGGCCCGCAACTTTTCCCTGAATTAAATCCATAGGGGAGCGTGAACCACCTGCATTAAAATCTTCTGCTTTTACATTTGATACAGCAGAATTGATTTCATTTCTTTTTTGTGTGCCGTATCCTACCACTACAACTTCTTCGAGGTTGTTGCTTTCCTCTCGCAATGAAATATTGATTACCGTTCGATCTCCGACAGCTTGTTCTGCAGAGAGATGACCGATGTAACTAAATACCAAAACATCATTAGGAGATGCTTCTATATTAAAACGTCCATTACCATCTGTGGTGACTCCCTTTGTACTTCCTTTGATAAGGACGGATACGCCGGGCAAGGGACCTTGGTCCTTCGCGCTGGTTACTACACCAGCTACCCTTTTTTGTCTTTCAGGTTTACTGTTTTTATAGGATGGGTTAAAATGGGTGGAAGCAAAAGCTGCTTCTTTAAAAAAAGAGCCTTCAACAGTTAAAGCGATAGCCAAAACACTTGTGAAAACCATGTTTTTAATTGGTTGTTTTCTTAAATTGGTCATAATTTTTATTCATCTTGTTAGAACTATACAGCGAGCAATCTGATTATAATTGGTTATACGATTGCAAATGAGTTATTTTGGAGGCTGTATCATGAATTTAGCTAAAGCGGTT
>DATMSZ010000173.1:0-13168 GCA_035565175.1 Pseudosphingobacterium sp. | reverse complement strand
TTTATGGCATTTTCTTTTGTGGTGATTTATTTTGGAATACAATTAACACTGTTTAAGTATATTTTTCACGTTGTGGATAAAGATAGTGAGCATTTAACGCTTCAAGATACTATTCCTACAACCAAAGAAATTAGCTATTTTTTCGTAGGTATGTTGTCATTACTGGCAATGATATTAATAGCATTCGCATTGTTGGCCGTTCTTATTTTACCGGTAATTTATATTTATAAAAGCACAGCAAAAGCGGTGGATTTATTTGCTTTTCTTTCAATAATTTTCTTGATCTGTTTTATGATGCGTGTTGCATTTTATCCTTTCTTTATTATTGATAGGCATGAAAGGCCGTTCAAAGCGATACGTCTTAGTTTTGCAATAACAAGGGGGAATTTTTTAAAGCTGCTGTTATTGTTAACTTTTTTGACCATCTTACATTTGTTGTCTATTTATTCGAATTATAGAGGATATCCCATGTTATCGGCAGGACTGAGTTTAGTAAATTCTTTTTTAGTAGTTCCTCTTTCGAGCGTTGCCATCGCATTGGCATACAGGCAGATGATGAAAGAATATAAAGGTGAGGAAGATCCCACTTTTATCAAAAATATTATTTGATTATAGCATTCAACCAGTTATCAATGGTATTATGGGTTTAAAAGCTGCGATGAGCATACCTTTCGCCGCAATAGTGGCAAGGAAAGTTGATAAGTGGAAATATAATGCTGTAAAAACGCAAAAACTCGTATTGAAAGGACTTTTGCAGCAAGCTCAGGATACTGTTTTTGGAAAGGACCACCATTTTTCAACCATAAAATCATATCACGATTTTAAAAAGAATGTACCTATAAGAGATTATGAGGCGTTACGTCCCTATATTGATCGAATAGTTGCAGGCGAGTCAGATATTCTATGGCCCGGTAAACCACTTTATTTAGCTAAAACATCAGGAACAACGTCGGGCGTGAAATATATACCTTTAACAAAGGAATCGATGCCTGAGCATATTACTGCTGCTAGAGATGCATTGCTTAGCTATATACATGAGACAGGTAATACAAGCTTTGTTAGTGGGAAAATGATTTTCTTGCAGGGTAGTCCTGAAATGAAAGAGAGAAATGGCATTAAGATTGGACGGCTTTCGGGTATCGTGACGCATTTTGTTCCTTCTTATTTACAAAAAAATAGGTTGCCAAGCTATGAGACTAACTGTATCGACGACTGGGAGACTAAGGTCGATGCAATTGTAGAGGAAACACTGCATGCAGATATGCGTCTTATTTCGGGTATTCCTCCATGGGTTCAAATGTATTTTGAGAAACTTTCGGCGAAAGCTAATGGGAAAAAGATTAAAAATATCTTTAAAAATTTCAACCTTTTTGTACATGGAGGAGTGAATTTCGAACCCTATAGAGCTAGAATTGAGGAGATGATAGGGAAAAAGGTGGATGCGATAGAAACTTATCCTTCTTCAGAAGGTTTTATTGCTTATCAAGATTCTCAGCAAGAGGAGGGGATGTTGTTGCTGTGTAATGCAGGCATTTTTTTTGAGTTTGTTCCTGTAAATGAGGTTTTTAATGAGAATCCTACGAGACTAGGATTGAGCGAAGTTGAACTTCATGTTAATTATGCTGTGATATTAAATACCAACGCAGGGCTTTGGGGATACAACTTGGGAGATACAATAAAATTTGTTTCCCTCAATCCTTTTCGTATTATTGTTTCTGGGAGAATAAAACATTATATTTCAGCATTCGGTGAACACGTTATTGGAGAAGAGGTTGAATATGCTTTATTAAGTATAGCTAACCAAGAAGGGGTCGAAATTTCTGAATTTACGGTGGCTCCTCAGGTTAATCCAGGAGCTGGGCAGCTTCCCTATCATGAATGGTTTGTAGAGTTTGGAAAGGCTCCGGTAGATTTAGAAAATTTTAGACACAAAGTAGATCAAGCATTGCAACATAAAAATTCGTATTATTTTGATCTGATAGAAGGCAAAGTATTGCAACCATTAATTATTCGATCAATGAAAAAGGATGCTTTTATAAATTATATGCGATCTTTAGGTAAATTAGGGGGGCAGAATAAGTTGCCTCGTTTAGCAAATGATAGGTCTATAGCAGACCTCATACAACATTACATAAGTGATTAAAAAAAGAATAGCCATATTGGGCTCTACAGGGAGTATAGGCACACAAACCTTAGCAGTTGTAAGAGAACATCCAATGCTTTTTGAGATAGAGGTGCTTACTGCTGGCGGTAATGCGGAATTATTAATTGCTCAAGCAAAGGAGTTTTTACCTCAGGCAGTTGTGATTACTGACGAGAGCAAATATACCCTTGTGAAAGAATCGCTAAGTTCACTGGCAATAGCAGTTTATGGAGGTCAAGAAGCGTTGAATGAAATTGTTCAACGCGAGAATGTAGACATTGTGTTAACTGCTTTAGTAGGATTTGTGGGATTAAAGCCTACTATGTCTGCAATAAAGGCTGGGAAAGATATCGCTTTGGCAAATAAAGAAACGTTAGTAGTAGCGGGCGAACTTATAATGGAGTTGGCCAAAAGACATAACGTAAAAATTTTGCCAGTTGATTCCGAGCATTCAGCTATTTTTCAGTGTCTAATAGGGGAAGACAACAATGTGGTAGAGAAAATCTATTTAACGGCCTCAGGAGGTCCATTTAGAGGAAAGGATATAACTTACCTGTCTACCATTACCAAAAAAGAAGCGCTTAAACATCCAAATTGGATAATGGGACAAAAAATCACAATTGACTCTGCTTCTTTAATGAATAAGGGGCTAGAGGTAATTGAAGCGAAATGGCTTTTTAATCTGGAGGTAGAACAAATAGACGTTATAGTGCATCCTCAATCCATCGTACATTCGCTCGTACAGTTTGAAGATGGCTCATTAAAAGCGCAACTGGGTCTTCCTGATATGAAATTACCCATCCAATTTGCCTTAAGCTATCCGGAAAGGTTACCAAGTAGGTTTGAACGATTTGATTTTTTACAGTATCCAAATCTCTCTTTTGAAAAACCTGATATGGCTACTTTTGCCAATCTTGCGCTTGCCTTTGAATCTATAAGAAAAGGAGGGAACATGCCGTGCATCCTTAACGCTGCCAATGAAGTGGCTGTGGCAGCATTTTTGAACGATCAAATAGGCTTTATAGAGATGAGTGTTATAATTGGTGAAACCTTACAAAAGGTAGCTTTCATTAAGAGTCCGACTCTTGAGGATTATTTAGCAGTTGACGAAGCTGGAAGAGCTTATGCTAAAGAATTAGTAACAAAGAAGAAGAAAATATATCAAATAGAAAAATAAAAGAATGAGTGGATTAGTTATGGCAGGCCAATTATTACTTGGCTTGTCAATTTTGATTGTTTTGCATGAGTTAGGACACTTTTTAGCTGCTCGTGCATTTGGGATAAAAGTGGAGAAGTTTTATCTTTTTTTTGATGCTTGGGGAGTAAAGCTCTTTAAGTTTACGTATAAAGGATGTGAATATGGTATCGGATGGTTGCCGCTTGGGGGGTATGTGAAGATTGCGGGAATGATTGACGAATCAATGGATACTGAGCAGTTAAAAGGAGAACCACAACCTTGGGAATTTAGATCAAAGCCCGCATGGCAGCGACTAATTGTCATGCTAGCAGGCATTTTTGTCAATATTATTTTAGGTATTTTTATATTCTGGATGTTAACCCTTCGTTATGGGGAAACATTTATTCCGAACGATCGCTTAACGGATGGATTAGCTCCAGGCGTCATAGGTAAAGCAATAGGCCTCAAAAGCGGAGATTTAATTACAGCCATTGATGGGGAGCGAGTTGTGCGTTTTGAAGATGTTAGAAGTCCAAAAGTGTTATTGGGCAATACCCGACTAACTGTTTCGCGGAATGGAGAGCTTGTAGATTTAACTGTACCAGGCGATATATTAAATGAGGTTTCCGATTTAGGTATCGACGAATTTGTTATCCCGCGTTTTAGAATTACGCATATTGAACAAATAAAAAAGGGTGGTATTGCCGAACAGGCCGGTTTAAAAGCAGGAGATAGTTTAGTCGCCATAAACCAACAGCCCATTGTTTTTTGGGATCAAATGTCGGACGCCCTATTAGCAAGCAAAAATAAAGAGGCTTCAATCACTTTTGCAAGAAATGGTAAATTAGACACGCTACAAGTTAAGCTTGGTGCCGAAGGCGAGTTGGGAATATATACAGGTAGAGATATTAGTAGAATTCCGCAAGAGCAGATCAAATATTCCTTTTTGGCAGCTTTACCAATAGGTGCTGCTAAAGCATGGGGATCTTTAACTGATAATGCAAAAGCGTTGGGTAAGGTTGTCACAGGACAGGTAAAGGCAAATAAAGCGTTGTCTGGACCTGTTGGAATAGCTAGAATGTTTGGTGGCGAGGTGGATTGGGTGAAATTCTGGAGCTTAGTAGGCCTCTTATCGATGGCACTGGCTCTTATGAATGTGTTGCCGATACCGGCACTCGACGGTGGGCATGCAATTTTTCTCATTGTCGAAATGATTAAAGGTAAACCCTTGAGTGATAAGTTTATGGAAAGAGCGCAAATTGTGGGTTTTGTTATCATTGTGGCCTTAATGATTTTTGCATTAGGTAATGACCTAATAAAGGCTTTTAGTGATAAGCTACCTTAGCGAATTGACCACCAAATAAATTTTGAAATTTATTTGGTGGTTGTTTAATTAACAGATATATTTGCGTCCCGTTAGCGAAATAATGATGCCCAGATGGCGGAATTGGTAGACGCGCTAGTCTCAAACACTAGTGGGAAACCGTGCCGGTTCGATCCCGGCTCTGGGTACAAAAAAAGGCTTTTCAAACTGAAAAGTCTTTTTTTTCGTTTATAGCATATCGTTTATTCCCGTTCGATAAATTTCGTATCTATACGAAGCCGTGTCCCTTCAAATATGTAAAACTTCAGCGACAATAGTTATAGCAATCCATGTACTTTTATATATTTATTGAATGAAAACTGTAAACGACAATCCATTTGAGCTATTTGAGGCCTGGTATAAAGAATATCGGCAACTAACACATTCAACCCTGCCTGCCTCATGTTGCCTTTCAACCAATGGTTTAGATAACTATCCAAATGCCCGATTTGTAGCATTGAAACATTTCGATAAACAAGGATTTATCGTTACGGGATCTATAGCTTCACGAAAAGGGGTGGAGATTGAGCGCTCACAGCAGATTGCTTTAACGTTCTGGTGGGAAGAAACGGGGCGACAAATCCGGGTACAGGGAGATGTCGAGCCAATTGATGATGCTGAAGCAGATCGTTTTTTTGCAGAACGCAATAGAGACAGTCAGATTGTTTCTTGTGTAAGCAAGCAGGGAGCTTTATTTGTAAATAGTGAAAGCATGATAGAGGCTTATGAAGCACTAAATCTCACTACAGCTCCTATACAAAGACCCGCCGATTGGAGTGGCTATAGGATTAAGCCGCTCCGAATTGAATTTTTACAATTTAGCAAAACGCGTTTTCATGATAGAACATTATATGAACGTTGCGCATCAGGATGGAAAATAACAAAACTGCAACCTTAAAATCAACAATTCTGTCGGGAGTACTGAGGCTCTTTATATTGCGTAGAGGGGGTTTTAGTTTTTAGTGAATATTTGATGTGGCTTCATCGCCCAGAAAACGTTGCTTTTAGTTCGATATCCGGTAGGAGTAATTAGCATAGGAGATTGACTGCTTAAGTTTAAAGCTGCCCAACAGAAACAAACTCGCCCTTTTCCCTAACGACCTGATTACCCCATGTTGTAATCGCCTCCAAAATAGGGACAAAAGTTTTGCCTAAGTCGGTTAAGCCATAAATAACTTTGACGGGTGGTTTCTTCCCATAAACTTTTCTTGACACAAGACCGTCTTTCTCTAATTGTTTTAACTGCAAGCTCAACGTCATTTCGGTAACGGAGGGCATTTCTTTGCGGAGCTCGTTGTATCTTTTTGCCTCGTCTTTTAAATGATAAAGAATGACCGCTTTCCATTTTCCACCTACCAAATCCATAGTAAGGCTAACCGTACAAGGATAAATTTTTTCTTTCAGTTTTACATAATCACCAATACATTCTGTTTTCATCCTTCAATTTTTTTAACCTATCTGTTTGGATAGTTATTGCAAATGTAATATACTAAAAATACTTTTGCAACTATAATATTTATAGTTCAAAGTTCAATTTAAATAATAAAAGGAAAAATGACGTCTAATTTAACAGGAAATAAGGCAATGAAACAAAAAGATAAACCGCTCATCACTATCGTCGGGGTTTTGGGTAAGCAGGGACTCAGTGCTGCACGTACGCTGTTACAGAGCGGACATTATCGTGTGCGCGGTATTACCCGTCGAGTTGATTCACCGGCGGCGCTTAATTTGGCCGAACAAGGGGCTGAGCTTGTGAGTATACCACTTAATTTGGGGTATAAAACAGATTTCGTGGAAGCGTTCCGAGGCTCTGACGGCATTTTTATGATGACGCCAAGTATCGTTCCTCCGCAAACTCACGAGATGGAGTTGGGTAAACAGTTGGCAGACGCGGCGGTTGAAGCAGGGGTTCAACACATTATCTTCAGCAGTTTGGAAAATGTAGATAAAATTACAGAGGGCAAAAAATTTGCTCCTCATTTTACAGATAAGGCCAAGATTGAAGAATATATTCGCACGCTTCCAATCACAAGCTCCTTTATCTATATGGCTTTTTTTTACACCAATCTTATGGAGTTTTACCCTCCTCATATAGATGGGGATACGCTTGTATTTCCAATCTATTTACCAAAAGACTTCCGTGCGCCCTTTGTTGACCCTCTTACTGCCACGGGGCCAGCTATTTTGGAAATTTTTTCGAATCCAAGTCAATATGCCGGCAAGTCCTTGCCAGTAATTGGCGATATGATTTCACCTCAGGAAATGGTGGATACTTTTGTGCAGGTCACAGGCAAGAAGGCTGTATATAGTTCCGCGTTTACACGGGAGAATATGCTTCATCATTTCTCGGAATTCAGCTCAAACGACCTTTTAGTAAGTGAGATTTTGGGGATGGCGGAATACGCAGTGGAATATGGTTATTTCAGAAAAGATCGCGATTTGCTATGGAGCCGTCAAACAAACCAGAATAGCCTTACTTGGGAACAATTTCTGCGCAGTACTGGTTGGCGAGGCCAAAAGCTTTCATATTGATTGTTTTCTGAAGGCTTTTATCGGGGGGGCAGTATGATAATATTTATGCTGTGTTTTGTCCTGATACTAATCTTAGAAATGTCATAATTAGGTTCAATTATTTTTAAGCAGTTTACTTACATGGCTTTCATCTGTCAAGCCAAATTCAGCGGCAAGCTGTTTAAGGGTGAACCGGCCGCTCTGCAACCTTTGTCTGATCAAACTATTCCGATATTCGCCAATATATTTTCTAAGTGTGATTCCTGTATTCCTTTTAAAATAGGGCCCCATGTAGTCGCTCGTAAAATGGAATTGCCTTGCCATCACTTCTGCCTTTAAGTTTTCAGGATTGTAGATGTGTTTATGGATGTAGCAAAAAATAGCTTGCATATCACGGCTTCGGTTCGTACTGGTTTTTATCTCTGGCATGTTTCGCTGCAGGATTTCAGATAGCGTAAGTACCTGCATCCAAATTATATGCTCATTTCTCATCACATCATTTTTAAGTGAAATAATTACTTCAAACAATAAGTCTACAGTAATCTGATCTACTAGGGAAAGATTAAATCCTGAATGATGGGTTTCTCTGCTTTTGATGAGATACTCCAAGTGCTTGACCGTGCTATTTATGACATTGCGTTGATGTATATAGACATCGGTAAACTTAAGATAGATGAACCGTGTTTTTTCAATAACTTCAAAATAGTGCTCTTCTTCCTGCCCAAGCAAGAATACATTCCCTTGTTGATACTTAATAGGCACGGAATTAATAAAGTGCACACCCGAACCATGCCTAATATAGATCAATTCATGGTGATTATGATTGTGGGCAGGGTGTGGCCATTTCGACACTTCGAAGTCCGAAATAATGATGGGCTCAAATTGTTTATAACGTTTCATCATAGATAGATACAAATCTATCATAGTTTTATACAATAAACAACCGTTTCTTTCACCATACCTTTGCTGAACACAATACAAAACTAAAACATGATAACTAAAAATACAGCACTGGTAGTAGGTGCAAATGGCGTGATCGGCAGTAATTTAATTAAGCACCTAGAACAACTGGGTAACTGGAAGATTATTGGCCTTTCACGACGCGGTGGCACGAACACGGAAAAAACCCAATACTTGTCGATAGACTTACTCGATAAAGATGATTGCAAAATAAAATTACAATCATTAACAGATGTCACTCACATTTTTTATGCTGCTTATCAGGATAAACCTTCTTGGGCAGAATTAGTACCACCAAATCTTGCTATGCTGGTGAATGTCGTAACCGAAATCGAAAGGGTCGCAACGGATTTGCAACATATCAGTTTAATGCAAGGTTACAAGGTGTATGGGGCACATTATGGACCTTTTAAAACCCCTGCCAAAGAAAGTGATGCGGGACACATGCCACCAGAATTTAACGTTGATCAGCAGCAGTATCTGGAAAAACAGCAAGAAGGAAAGAAATGGAGTTGGTCAGCGCTCAGGCCATCGGTTGTTGGTGGCACTGCTTTAGGAAATCCGATGAATCTCGTTTTGGTAATCGCCGTCTATGCAACGATATCAAAAGAATTGGGGCTACCCCTCCGATTTCCTGGTAAGCCGGGTGCTTATGATAAATTAATGGACTTAACAGATGCCGGTTTATTAGCTAAAGCGACTGTTTGGGCAGCCACCGATCCTAAGTGTGCCAATCAGGCATTCAACATTACTAACGGTGACTTGATCCGCTGGAATGAACTTTGGCCGAAAATCGCTGCTTATTTTCACATGGATATAGCGCCGCCATTGCACATGCCTTTACGCACCATTATGGCCGATAAAGCAATTGTGTGGGAGCAGATACAAGAGAAATATAACTTAGGAAAACAGAGCTTCCAAGAAGTATCTGCATGGGACTTCGGTGATTTTGTTTTTTCTTGGGATTATGATTTCTTTTCAGATGGAACCAAGGCAAGGCGTATGGGCTTTCACGAATTTGTGGATACGGAAAAAATGTTCTTTGATCTATTCGATGAATTAAAGCATACGAAAATAATACCTTAGATCAAATTCATAGATCTGAAATCCTAATGTTTCTACTGAAACTACGCAGACCAAAGCACATACTACTTTACCTCTGAATTTTGGTTCTGATAAGTATTAAAATGCGTTCGACCTGTTCAAAGTATTCCCGCTCACGTGTACAAAAAGCGACTATCTCAAGTACGAGATAGTCGCTTCTCTTTTTTTGGGAATCAACACCTTCTTATATTATGAAGCGCAAGTATAAACTTAATATATTAGCAGTGTTGATTCACTATATCTTTGTAATGAGTATTTTATCTATTCTTTGGCCATCCATATCAACTACTTCGAGCTCATAATCTTTCCATCTAACCCTTTCTCCTGTTTTGGGAATATGATTGGTTCTATGGATAACTAACCCACCTACTGTCGTAAATCCTTCGGATTCTTTTTCCCCCTCTATCTGTAAATATTCAAGTAATTCAAAATAGGGAAACTGACCATCTACCAGCCAGGAGTTCTCATCTCGTACAATGATCTGATACTCGTCTTCATCAATTTCCGTTGGATCGCCAATCAATTCATCCATTACATCATCCATCGTAATAATACCCTGTATACTACCATATTCATCCACCACAATAGCACTGTGAATTTTGTTCTGCTTAAAGTGTTCTAAGACACGATATGCAGCCATGTTTTCAGGAACATAGATAGGTTTGTTAAGATGTTGTTCAATACTAAAATCATCATCCATAGACTTGCTATATAGCTGCTTCAGGGAAATAAACCCTAATAATTGATCAATGGATTTATCACAAACGGGATAAGCCGAATGGGGATTGCTATTCACTTTATCTTTGATCTTTAAAGGATCATCGTTTTTATCTAGCCATATCAGGTCACTTCGATGAGTCATTAGTTCACCAGCCTTACGATCACCCAGCGAAAAAACTCTCCTTACAATATCTTGCTCTATTTCCTGAATTTCACCACTTTCGGTACTTTGCCGAATAATAGCATTAATTTCGTCTTCCGTAACGCTGCCATTCCTTTTTTCATCTATTCCGAACAACCTCAAGAAAAGGTCATTCGTTTTTGCTAGCAACCAGATCAAGGGTTTTGTTGCTGCAGATAAAATGGTCATGGGCCGAGAAACGGCTGCTGATATTTTCTCAGGAAAATTCAGTCCTATTCTTTTGGGTATCAGTTCCCCAAATACAATGGTAACATAGGTGATTACTACAACAACTGTTATAACTGCGATGGAATCGGCATAGGGTGTTAATAATGGTATCCGACTTATGATCTCGGTAAGATCAATTGTTAGTGTTTTTCCACTAAAAATACCTGTAAGTATGCCTATAAGCGTGATTCCTATCTGTACCGTAGAAAGAAACGTGTTTGGACTATTTGCCAGTCCTAACGCTCTTTCCGCATTTCGGTTCCCTTTGTTTGCTTCACTTTCCAGTTTAAATTTACGAGAAGAAACCAACGCAATCTCGCTCATAGAAAATATACCGTTGAGAAGTATTAGAAATAAAATTAATAAAATCTCCATTTTTCTATAAATATTATCGTGAGAGTAAATGCTAAAATGCTTTTAGGCAATTTAATAAAAAAACTGTGAGTTGGTGGATAAATAAGTTAAAATCTCGGTGGTTAAATCTTAATTTAACATTATTAGATGCGTTGAATTCGGTAGAATAATTCACATATTTTCACATTTATTTACAATTTTCTATCATTTACGAAAGTATGCAATAAATAGACATTTTGATAGTTACCTTTGTTTCATAGGGGCTTAAATTTTATGATGTTTGGGACCACACCAGGACATCTTTAAATAATTTCTACAGGTAATTACGGTTGGATACTACAATGAAAGTAGAATGCTGCTTATCTAATGCTAGGTAAGCAGCTTTTTTTATCTCCATTATTCTCAAAAACTTTTGTAACCGCCTAGTTGTTCTGCTTAAAATCCACCTCAGCTAACCGCCATTGCAATTTGGGGCACTAGTAGTGGAGCGTTTATTCCGGAATAAATTGCAGCGTGGTTTACTCAATCTGTTTGATATGAGACTAAGAGAGCAAATAATTAACAATTATATTGAAGCATATAACCGCTTTGATATTGAAGGGATGATGATTGACATTGATACTTCCATAAAATTTCAAAATATTACCGATGGTACAACGGACATGGTATTAGATGGTTTGGAAGCATTTAAAAAGCAAACATATTTAGCTAGGGATTTATTTTCTGAAAGAAAGCAAACAATCAGATCATTTAAACATCAAGCAGATCAAACAGAAATTGATATAGATTATCGAGGTGTCCTTGCCGGCGATTTGCCGAACGGATTAAAAAAAGGTACGGTGCTGAATCTTACAGGGAGGTCCATTTTTAAGTTTTTAAATGGTAAAATAGTAGAACTAATAGATATTAGTTGAGCACAGTCAGCGCCTGTATAGTATCAATCAAAGATTCGTTATTGACAATACCAATAGCAATAGAGCAATGGTTAATGAGATAGCACGGTACAGGATGACGCTGTCCCATCGATTTTGCAATATTCGTATGTTATGAAGTGTGATTTTCCTGACCGCGGCCGATGACATCTTCTTGTTTATCGGTTTGGCGACGCTAAGGTAAAAGGTCAAGTGAATTAATAAGAACAATAAGGACATACCGGCAAGTTTTCCGGAAATAGGATTAATTCCGATAAGGAAAATGAATAAAGACGTGCTAATCACACTTGTGATGCCAATTATTGGTATCCGTTTATCGGCAACTAGGTGAATATGACCTAATAAATCTGCGATGGAGCTGTCATCGCTCATGTGAGAAGCCTTTTTTCCTACAATAGCAAAAAACACATCGGTTCCGTAAATGATACCTGTCGTTAGGATGGCAATAGTTAATAAAATCTGTTCCATAAATTATATCATTATTATCATTTTATTAATGTGACAAATTTCGACAACACAAAATTTCTTTTCGTTCACTTGGGTTAATAATGATGAGTAAATATTGGATTACCGGTTATAAGCCAGAATTAGGTTAAGATAGGATTTATGGATAAGGAATCTATTAAGGAGTGAAGGACAAAAGGTATACTTGATAATACCAACGCTCAACCATAAAGTTTGATAATAATGTTTTTTTTTCAATATTTGCCAAAGGCAAGAGCTAAATTCCTCAAATAGGGATATCATTTACAGTATACGCTGACCAAATTATAAATTTTTTAAGCATTGTAGGGTTTTTGGTTTTAACAAATTGTTTTAAATGCAATATATGCCCGTCATTATAGATGGGTAAGGGATCGCTTAACTTACATGAATTGTCTAAAGCTTAATTATGCAAGATTTAACTAAGTTTTCTGATGAAAATCTTTTCAAGGCTTGTGTTGACGGTGATGAATCTTCATTTGAAGAATTGTACAATCGATACTGGTATAAGCTCTATGCAGAGGCGTTCAAACGTCTTAGGAAAGCAGAAGTAGCAGAAGAAATAATACAAGATTTATTCACAAGTATTTGGCTTAATCGTCAAAAAATTGCTATACATAGCTCTGTTAGTGGTTATCTGTATACATCGGTTAGGTATCTAGTCCTAAGTTATCTACAGAAAGAGCTCATTCGGAATAACTATAAATCCTACGTCAAGGGCAGCTTTAAAGATTTTGATAATTCAACCGAGATGATCATTTCATTTAATGAACTTCAGGAGCAAATAGAGTCGCACGTTCGTTTATTACCCGAAAAGTGTAGGTATATTTATGAATTGAGTAGGAAGGAGTTTAAAACAAACAAAGAGATTGCCGATTTGCTTGGGATATCTGAAAAAACGGTCGAAAATCAACTTACCAAAGCGCTTGGCAGACTAAAGATTGCGGTCAAAGCGCTAACGCTCTACATTTTTTTGCTCTTTCACTGATTTTAAACAGTTATTGTAGCTATT
>DATMSZ010000172.1:0-6721 GCA_035565175.1 Pseudosphingobacterium sp. | reverse complement strand
ACGCTACAAAATGGTTCTGCCACAAATTACTCTTTGTGCCACCACCAATTTATATGTGCGGATATTGTTTTCATTTTCTTTCAGCAAATATGATTAATTAGATCAATAAATGCAAAATAATTTAAAATTAGTCGAGTACGTTTGTACAATCGGGAAAATTAAATTGCCTATGGTTACCTGCAAATCAAAATAATCTCTATTAATAGCAGTATTTTCAGTCTTATGGTAGATTTTGATAGCCTTTAGGGTCAGACAACTATTTCTATTTAACAAGTGCATTTTTCTCCTTTGCAAACAGCGCAAATACTTTTTTATCTACCCAGGCAGGAAAAAGCTTATTCATCCATACCGCGAGTTTTCCCTGACTAGTCATGATTAAGGTTCGCTTTTTCTTTTTAATACCGTCCACTATTATGACGGCTACTTCTTCTGCGGTCATCATCTTCCCTTCATCCATGCTTGTTTCTCCGAACTGCTCACCATCTTTGTTGAGCGCCGTACTTCGAATATTTGAGGCAGTAAATCCAGGGCAAGCAACCATTACATGTAACCCTGTTTTTAAATTCTCTACTCTCAACGATTCCATAAATCCATTCATCGCGAATTTAGAAGCAGAATACCCGCTACGGCCAGGTAGACCTCTATACCCAGCAATAGACGATACTCCAATCACAGAACCTTTGTTATCAAGTAAGGAAGATAAAGCATATTTCGTGCAGTATACGGCGCCCCAAAAATTCACATCCATAAGGTCTTTCAATACCGATAAATCCAAATCTCTAAACAATGCTCTCATACTCACTCCCGCATTATTTATTAAAATATCAATTTTTTTGAACGTTAATAATGCCTGGTCAATTAACTGTTTACAATCTTCCTCTTTAGAAACATCACATTGCACAGCAATAACCTTAACCTTGTTTTCATATTCTAATTGTTGAGCAATTTCGCAAAGAGTAACATACTTTCTTGCTCCCAAAACTAAATTTGCCCCCTCTTTTGCTAAAACTCTTGCGAGAGCCAGGCCTATTCCTGACGAAGCGCCTGTTATGATAATTGTTTTGTTTTTCATGTACATATCATTAAGCTATGCTTCTTTCATAAGGAATACGTGTTACGATGGAACGCCCAAGCGTTACTTCATCCACATATTCTAACTCTCCTCCGAAAGCAATACCTCTTGCTATTGTACTAATCTGAATATTAAAGTCTTTTAACTTTTTATATAAATAAAAGATTGTTGTGTCTCCCTCCATTGTAGCACTTAATGCCAAAATCACTTCTTCTGCTTGGCTCTCTCTTAATCGTTGCACTAATTTTTCTATATTTAAATCAGAGGGACCAACTCCATCCATAGGTGAGATTAATCCGCCCAAGACATGATACACCCCATTGAACTGATTGGTATTCTCAATTGCCATTACATCACGTGTATCTTCAACCACACATATTATTCCTTTATCTCTTTTAGGAGCGTTACAGATCTCACAGATAACCTGATCTGAAATATTATGGCACACATTACAAAAGCAAATATCTGATTTAAGTTTCATCAAAGATTCGCTAAAGCGCTGCACATCTGTTGCAGGTTGGTTAAGTAAGTGTAACACTAACCGCAATGCCGTTTTTTGCCCGATTCCAGGTAATCGGCTAAACTCATTCACCGCATTCTCTAAAAGTTTGGAAGAAAAATTCATACTACAAAGGTAAGTGAAAAAGGTAAAAAAATTCATTACATTAGCGCAAAACAGTTTCTGAGATACTGAAACTATCATTTAATAGAAACTTATTTATATGATAACAAGTGAAGATAAGATAAGAAAAGCATTTGAAAACAAAACTTGGCAGGAAATAAAAGTAAAGGACTCATGGCAGATATTTAAAATCATGGCTGAGTTTGTTGAGGGCTTTGAGAAGTTAGCAAAGATAGGTCCTTGTGTTTCCATCTTTGGTTCTGCCCGCACAGCAAGAGATCATAGCGACTATAAAGTAGCAGAAGAATGCGCTCGTTTACTTACTGAAAGAGGATATGGCGTAATATCCGGAGGCGGACCGGGAATTATGGAAGCAGCGAACAAAGGGGCTTATGAAGCAGGTGGAAAGTCTGTAGGTCTCAACATCGAACTACCTTTCGAGCAATTTCATAATAGATATATCGATCGAGATAAATTAATGGAGTTTAATTACTTTTTCGTACGCAAGGTAATGTTTATGAAATATTCACAAGGATACATTGTTTTGCCAGGTGGATTTGGTACGATGGACGAGTTATTTGAAGCCATTACACTCATTCAGACCGGCAAGATAGCTAGGTTTCCAATTGTTCTGGTTGGTAAATCTTATTATGGTGGTCTTTTTGACTGGGTTAAAGATCGAATGTTAGAAGAAGGTAAAATAAGCGCCGAAGATCTTAATTTATATCGCTTAGTAGATACAGCAGAAGAAGCAGTAGGGCATATATTTAAATTTTACGACAAATATTTACTTAAACCTAATTTCTAATGTTGTCAGAATAGTATTGGGTCTATAAATGAAGTTTGTGTTTTTTTTACGGACGTATTCTATTCACTCATTAAGAAATAGTAATTATTCGTGTTTGGTATAGAAAAAAATAAATTCCGTTTTTTTCTATACCAATTGTTCCAATGCTATTTCATAGGCTCTAGAAGATAATTTTGTCCGTTCTTTAGATGAATCAAATATAGCCTCTATTGCTTTAAATATTACGTTCGAAGTGTCTGAAAATATAGCATCATCGCTTATTTCAATATTGGGTTGCATTAAATACGCAAATACACGGGCCATTCCGCAATTGGCGATAAAATCTGGTATGAGGGAAACATTATTATCAGTATATTCCATTATAGGGCCGTAAAATATTTCTCTATCAGCGAAGGGAACATTTGCTCCAGAAGCGATAACTTCTAGGCCATTATTCATCAATTGCATCACGTGCTCTTTAGAAACCAATCTTGAGGCGGCGGCTGGGATAAATATTTCGGCACCAATGTTCCATATTTTCTCATTTATCTCATCGAACGGAATTAACCTTTGGGTATCCATCCTGTTACCTTTTCTTTCCAAAAATAAATGTTCAATTTCCTGCTTGGTAAAACCTTCAGAATTCAGCACCCCTCCCTCTTTGTCAATAATGCCTACTATTCTAACGCCAAGCTGCGAAAGATAATATCCTGCGGATGCAGCGACATTTCCCCACCCTTGGATGATAGCCTTTTTTTTCACACAGCTATGCTCGGTCATTCCATAATAGTATTTTATTGATTCCGAAACACCGTATCCAGTAATCATATCAGCTACTTTATATTTTCTTTTAAGATCGGGTGTATATTTTAAATCTTCAAGAACTTTTGACACACCGTATCTGAGTTGCCCGATCTGATGAATACGTTCATTTTCCCTCACGTTAAAATGGCCGTTTAGCACACCTTCTTGTGGGTGCCATAGCCCATAATTTTCTGTTATTGGTATCACTTCTACTATTTCATCGATATTTAAATCCCCACCTGTACCGTAATAATTTTTAAGCAAGGGGGTCACGACTTTAAACCATCGTTCTAAAACGCCCTTCTTTCGAGGGTCAGTAGGGTCGAAATTTATTCCAGATTTCGCTCCACCAATAGGTGGGCCTGAAACGGTAAATTTTACTTCCATCGTTTTCGCTAAAGACTCCACTTCGCGTCTATCCAACCCTTTTCTCATTCGCGTGCCACCCCCCGCAGCTCCGCCTCTCAGGGAATTGATTACAATCCAGCCCTCGGCTTCTGTTTCCGTGTCCTTCCATTCGAAAACGATTTCTGGTTTTTTATCCTCAAATCGAGATAATAAGTTTTTCATGAAACATTTTGTATTTTATTCAAATTGGTTTATTGGCTTATTTGCAAGTAAATATAATCACATAAACTCGTTTTAACAAAATTTTAGATAATAAGATACCTACGTTTACAGAATAATATTTACCCTACACAGAACTTTACAAATTACTTCGCAACACAATTGCAGTAAAAACTTATATTTGCAGATATAATAGTTAATCAATAAAATAATGCTGACCGTTTTATCAAGTATTCAATGGGATATCGATCCGGAACTTTTTCATATCGGAGGTTTCGGTTTACGATATTATACGCTGTGCTTTATGCTCGCCTTCTTTCTAAGTTATGTAATACTACTTGGCATCTTCAAGAAAGAGGGTAAATCGCAAGAATTGCTTGATAAACTTACCATTTATGTATTTATCGGCACTGTACTTGGCGCACGCTTAGGCCACTGTCTATTTTATGAATTTGATTATTATAAAGACCATTTACTGGAGATGATCCTCCCCATAAGAATGGTGAATGGTTCATTAACCTTCACAGGATACCAAGGTCTTGCCAGCCATGGTGGCGCTATTGGAATTATTGTTGCTTTACTATTATATTGCAGGAAGACAAAAGTTAATTTCTGGTGGATTGCAGATAGACTTGTTATTGTAGCTGCCCTTTCAGGTGCATTTATTAGGATGGGAAACTTCTTTAATTCCGAAATTATAGGCAAACCAAGTCAACTTCCCTGGTCGGTAGTATTTACACATGTGGATAGCATTCCCCGTCATCCGGCGCAGCTATATGAATCAATAGGATATTTAATAATATTCATCGTCCTATATAATTTATATAAAAAGAATACGTTTCAAAAACCAGCATTTTTGTTTGGCATTTTCATGGTTACCGTTTTTGGATTACGATTTGTGATGGAATTTGTAAAAGAAAACCAAGAATCATTTGAAAGTGCGATGGCTCTTAATATGGGGCAGATACTCAGTATACCATTTATTGCCATTGGCTTTTATTTCATTTTTAAAAGCAATAATAGTGCTCCAGGAATAGTGCATAAAAATAGCATCTGATTTTAAAACTACCAGTGATGAAAGAAGAGAAAGCCAAAACGTTTGAAAACATTTTGCGGAAGCATAGCCTTAAGGTTACTCATCCTAGGCTTAAAGTGCTTGAAAAAATATTCAATAAAGATACCGCCACATCACAACCAGAATTAGAAAAATCTATCGGTGAGGATATAGATCGGGTAACATTATACCGAGTTTTAAACATTTTTGAGGAGAAGGGCATTATACATAAAGTATTTGATCTTCACGGAACAGCCACTTATGCAATTTGTTCTACTCGATGCACCACTCATCAACATCATGATGAACACGTACATTTTACTTGCTCGACATGCAATAGTGTTTATTGTTTACAAGAAATCAAATTACCTCAAATAACTACCCCTTCAGGCTTCACCATTGACCAGATAGCAGTGAATGCAATTGGAACATGCAATAAATGTCAAAGCTTAAAAAATGCCTCGTTATCTTAAAGCATTTCTTTATCTTTAAAACAAAGTTATTCAAAAAACTGTATTTCATTGATGTATAATACTCTTCAAAAAAAGAGAAGGACGGTTAACATGATAAGGAATATAAGACACTAAAGTTTATCATATGTCTACAAAAAAATCAAATGCGATTAAACATGTACTTACTCAACTAATTGCTGATGCTTTTGAAAAGTCCGGCAATAAAGCGTTAAATTATAAACAGGTGTCTGCCAAATTAAATATTACTGACCCTATCTCCAAAAACACTATTCTAGCAATTCTTCAGGAAGAGTCTAAGATTAAATCTGGATTATTCAAAGAAACAGAAAAGGGAAAGTTTACGCTGAGAGAACTTAAAACGTTCATTATTGGCAAAGTAGACATGACAGCGGATGGTTCAGCATTTATTGTCACCGAAGACGAACTGGAAGACGACATATATGTTGCGCCTCGCAAACTTCGCAACGCTTTACACGGCGATACCGTAAAGGTATATGCTTATGAGAAAAGTAAAGGCAGAAGAAAGGAAGGTGAAATAGTTGAAATTATAGAAAGATTTCGAACAGATTTCACAGGCGTAGTAACTGTTTCAAAACGCTTTGCATTTTTAATAGCAGATGACAGAAAGATGCTTCACGACATCTATGTGCCGCTAGAAGACTTAAATGGGGCGAAAGATCAGGATAAGGCCGTTGTAACCATTACAGATTGGCCTCAAGGAAGCAAAAATCCTATTGGTAAAATTAAGCATGTATTAGGAAGGCAAGGTGAGAATAACACAGAGATGAATGCCATTTTAGCCGATTATGGATTCCCTTTAGCCTTTCCAAAACAAGTTGAACAAGAGGCGGAAGCAATTCAGGAAACAATAGACGAAGCAGAAATCAGCAAAAGAAAAGACTTTAGACATATTTTAACATTTACTATTGACCCGGCAGATGCAAAAGATTTTGACGATGCTATATCTTTTCGCCGGCTAGAAGATGACACCTATGAGATAGGTATCCACATTGCAGACGTGACGCATTACGTTAAAGCCGATACGGAGCTTGACAAAGAAGCTTACGAAAGAGGCACTTCTGTATATTTAGTGGATCGAGTTATTCCGATGCTACCCGAGAGGTTATCGAATGATTTATGTTCCTTACGACCAAATGAAGACAAACTTTGCTTTTCTGCAGTTTTTATTCTGGATAATCAAGCGCATGTAAAGGAGCAGTGGTTTGGTAAAACGATTATTCATTCTGATCGCCGTTTCTCTTATGAAGAGGCGCAAGAGATAATAGAAACAAAGGAAGGCCAATTTTGTGATGAGCTTCTAATATTAAATAAATTAGCATAC
>DATMSZ010000171.1:0-4315 GCA_035565175.1 Pseudosphingobacterium sp. | reverse complement strand
TAGTAACGAAACTCAAAGTATATTTTTGACACTTAAGCAATTTATTACAGAAATTATAGGAGAAGAATTTGTGGAAGAAATGGATATTACGATAGACAGTTCTTTTACAAAAGATTTAGAAATGGACAGTATTGAAATAGTTTCATTTTCTGAAAAGGTAAAAAATCACTTTGGCGAAGAGATTGACTTTACGGGCTGGCTTTCTAGCTTGGATCTCGATCAGTTGATAGACTTGAACCTAAAGGATATTATACAATATATACTTTCCAATCAAAACAAATAATAATATTCGTTAGCCTTACTACTAACAATTCAGTTAAGATGAACTTACTATCAAATATTAGTTAAGTTCATCTTAATTTTTGCTTTTTGAAGAAGTTTAAGACTAACAGCTTCAAATGATTTTTCTAGCATCTTCCGTAAATTTGTAAATCGTAGACATCCCTCCTATTTCTGCATTTCTAAGACTTCGCGTTTGTCTTTAAAAATTATTCATCACAGCCATTAGGCTATTCACTTGCTCCATATTATAAAAATTTGTTAATATTCTCTAAACACGTCTCTTAAGATTAGCTTGCGATATTTTTTATCTCAATTTAGCAGATTAAACTAAAGATATTCTTGATAATACACTGATAATAAAGAGCAATACAGTGGTTTTGACTATATTTGTATACTCATGTTAAAAAATAAGTCTTTCGTACTCATCACGCTCATGATGGCTACTTCGATGGCGGCAATAGACAGTAGCATTGTAAACGTTTCTTTACCTGTAATGAGAAGTGACTTTCAAGTGGAATTAAATCAAATTGAGTGGGTAGTTACTGCTTATATGATTTCCTTTTCTCTTTTCATTCCGCTTACAAATTGGTTAAAGAAGCGTTTTGGATACTATCGCCTGTTTTTGGGAAGTATTTTAATATTTACAATTGGCTCTTTAATGTGCAGTATATCTTCTACGCTCGATGGCTTAGTCTTTTCAAGAATAGTGCAAGCCATTGGAGGAGGGGCATTATCCCCCACATCATTAGCCATATTAAGTGAAAGCTATCCTAAGGAAGAGCGCGGTACCGCCATAGGCTGGTGGGGAATGGGTAATGTTATGGGACCTGCGCTCGGCCCTACTTTAGGAGGAATACTCACCCATTTTCTCGGCTGGCAATCAATATTTTATATTAACATTCCCATCGGTATTCTGACCATTTTATTTACTATTAAATACCTGGGCTTTCTTAAGAACAAATTTGATCGGGCTAGTAAATTTGATTTTAAAGGATTTGTTTATTTCTCTTTATTTATTATTGTACTGCAGTATACAATATCGATCATTAGCAAACAGGGAGTCTTTTCATTATATTTTTTAATAGGATTGATTGTTTCTGTGTTAACGCTTAGCCTCTTTGTAAGGTCCTCAAAACGGCCACAGTCGCTCTTAGATCTAAATGTTTTCAGAATGTTTCAGTTTAATATTGCCGCTGCAATAACGATCATTCGCTCCTTAGCTCTCTATGGCGGTATGTTTTTTCTTCCTTTTTTGCTCCAAGGTTTACTTGGTTATTCTGAAATAGAATCTGGTTTACTCATGTTGCCAAATGCCTTAATAATGCTTGTAAGCAGACCTATATCTGGACGAATGGCCGATAAAGGATTAATAAGAAACATTTCCATTGCGGGGATTATAATAATTTCGTTTTCATTTTTTCTATTCTCTCGTATCGATGTGGGAGTGTCTATTTGGTTTATCATCATTACGATGCTTTTTAGAGGTTTAGGAATGAGCCTTTTAGTTGCGCCAGTATCCACTGCTTTGTTAAATGCTGTGACGCCATCACAAACACAAACTGCGACGGCTTTAAGCAGTCTTTTTTTGCAGGTAGGCGGTTCTATTGGCATTGCCATAAGCGCTGTCATTCACACCTTCATCTATGAGCGTTATTTAGGTCAAGGTTATGAAATTAAAGTGGCTGAGCACTTTGCGTTGCAGAACAGTTTTCTAATTACTGCGATTATTATTTTATTAGCCGTTATTCCTGCTTTAAAGTTACCTCAACGTTCTAAGATTGCCTATCTACGGGAGAAACTTAAGCACCGGATCGATAAAAAGAATATAAATACATTAGAAGTGTAAATGCCGGCCCAATGTGCACACGTCGTGTTCATGTCTTTTTTGCTAGTTTTACGATTCTTCGATTCTTGAAAAAAATATATATCTTGCGCAAGTAAAAATAACGAAGATTTATACCGATTATAAAACATCCGTATATTATACTTTTTATAGGACATACACGTTAATTGTATAAAAAGAACACCTAACATAAATGAGCAAGAAAAAAAGCTTCAGCTGGTCTGAACAATGTGAACCTCACAAGCTACGCACAAAAGAAATAATTTCTCAACATCCTGAAATACGCCAGTTAATAGGTAAAAATCCATATACTTTTTTTGTTATTTTATTATGTGTGGGAATACAGCTTGCAATGTCTTGGATTTTGTACGATGAAAGTTGGTGGTTCATTTTCCCCTCTGCCTATTTAGTTGGTGCCTTTGCCTGCCATACACTTTTTATTTGCATTCACGAATGTTCACATAATCTGATTTTTAAAAATCGTACCTTAAATACTATTTCAGGAATAATCGCCAACTTGCCGCTGGTATTTCCAAGTTCTGTATCTTTTCAAAAATACCATTTAAAGCATCATGCTTTCCAAGGGATAGAGGACTTGGATGCTGATATGCCTAGCGAATGGGAAGCTAAACTGGTAAACAATTCAACTTTAGGGAAAGCGCTCTGGTTATTATTCTATCCCATTGTTCAAGCGTTAAGGCTTCACCGAATGAGCAAAGAGATTAAAATGTTTGATAAATGGCTTGTAGTAAACTATATAGTACAACTTATATTCATCGCTTGTATGTTTTATTTTTTGAAATGGAAAGCGATCGTTTATTTATTGGCTAGCTTTTTCTTTTCGGTAGGCTTACATCCGCTAGGTGCGCGCTGGATACAAGAACATTTTCTTACGCATGATGAAGAGCAAGAAACAAAAAGTTATTATGGTGTGCTAAATACTGTTAATTTAAATGTGGGCTACCATAACGAACATCACGATTTCCCATCCATTCCCTGGAATAATCTACCAAAAATCAAGAAAATAGCTGGTCAACATTATACTTCATTAGGCTATCATAGCTCATACACCAAGCTACTCTTCAGATTTTTGTTTGACAGGAAACTTTCTTTGTATTCTCGAGTAGCGAGAAATAACCGTGGAAAAACTAAAATGTCCTAGTTCTTTTAACGTTAATTGCATGCTGTTTTGATATGGCCAAACTAAAGAGTCTGCCAATTCAGACTTTGCTAGCGAAGGACTTTCTGAGAATCGAAAAGCTTCGTGCCGACTATCACTACCTTTCAACTGTGCCCCATAGGCATGATCATTATGAATTACTTTGGATAACTTCCGGTGAAGGATATCATTACATTAATTTCAAACCTTACCCTTTTAAAAAGAATAGAATTTATCTTTTGCAAGAAGGTCAAATGCACCTCATTTCTGAATTTAAGAGAGACGGTTGGATAATCTTGATTAGTGAACAGCTTATGCATCAGTTTTTTGCTATGCATCCAATGGAGGAAGGTTCAGGTTTATTCGATCCCTTTGGTGCAAATCCGTTCATTGACTTAGATAGCCACACTGGTTTATTTCTTAACAATGGTCTTTCGTTATTACAAACTGAACTGATAAGCAAACATCTCAACAAAGATGTGTTATTTCATTTGTTAAGTGTAATGCTGTTAAAGATTAATGAACAGCATTCAAAAGTATATGGGAAGGAACCTGTAGTACAACGCGATAAAGAAGTCCTTCTCAGTCTGCGACGGCTTATTAATCAATATTATCAAAGCGAGCATAATACAGCTTTTTATGTGCGAGCACTTGGAATAAACATTAAAACAGTTAACCATATCTGTCAAAGATTAACACAAAGAAGTGTTCATGACCTTATTAAAGATAAACTATTAACAGAGGCCAAAATGTTACTGTTGACCACTGGTGTAAGTATGAAAGAGATCGCATTCGAATTAGGTTTCAGTGATCCCGCATATTTTGGACGTTTTTTTAAGAAGCTGACTAACCTCACACCAGCGAGCTATAGATTTAATAATTCGTAAAAGTACCATACTTTTCTTAAAAGTTCATATAACTGCGGATTATATCGAGCTAATTTTGGCCGAGTATGAACGAGCAAAAGAAAACGTTATCAGCGGTGTTAATTGGAATACTGGCTGCTTTATTTTTATCATCGACCTTTACAA
>DATMSZ010000170.1:0-11965 GCA_035565175.1 Pseudosphingobacterium sp. | reverse complement strand
ATCTTTGGCAGCAGACTTCGGCGGTTAAGCGAATATTACATAGGAGAATTGAACAAAGTATATCAAGCCTTAGCTATTCCCTTTGATACAAGTTGGTTTCCTTTTTTCTATATCTTTTCTACTACAAAAGAAATTTCCCTCATTGATTTATCCAATCAATTACAAATATCGCATTCATCTGTTAGTCAGATGATCAACAATCTTAAGCAAAAGAAATTGGTTAAGACTATTAAAGCAAAAGACGATGCAAGAAAACAACTTGTAAAACTCACTCCTGACGGGATACTCCTTTTAGAAAAAATAAAACCTGTTTGGGAGGCCATCGGAGCGAGCTTAACAACTATAGAACAGGAAAATCCAACTGTACAGCCATTATTAAGTACTTTATCAACCTTAGAAATAGAATTGAAGAAACAACCCCTGTCGACGCTCATTTTGGAACTACTTGCCAAAAAAGGCGAACAGATTTAACAGAAAATAAGATGACTTTTGAATATGGGATAGATAAACTGACAGCAGCCAAGGTTTTGGCTATTGCACATGGGAAACTAAAGGGTAACATAAGCCCCGCCGCCATGAGGAAAGTACAAGAGAGCTGTTCTTTCGTAGAAGAAATTGTACAAGAAGAAAAAGTAGTATACGGAATAAATACTGGCTTTGGTCCTTTGTGCGACACGCTGATTTCTGCTGCTGATACTACAAAACTTCAGCACAACTTACTGATGAGCCACTCCGTAGGTGTCGGCAATCTTGTCTCACCCGAAATTGCCAAAATAATGCTCATCATTAAACTTCATGCATTATGCTTGGGCTTTTCGGGCATACGACCGGCCACTATCCAACGCATACAATGGCTCATTGAGCAAGAAATTATTCCTTGTGTACCCGAACAGGGTTCAGTAGGTGCTTCCGGAGATCTTGCTCCCCTCTCCCATCTATTTCTACCTCTTATAGGTATGGGCGAAGTTTATTATAAAGGCATCATTACACCTGCTGCGGAAGTACTGCAAAAAGAACAAGTACAGGCATTATCGCTAGGCCCGAAGGAAGGTTTAGCACTTATCAATGGCACACAGTTCATCGCCGCACACGCTGTTAAAGCAACGCAACGCTTACATAACGCTTTGGACGCGGCAGACATCATTGGTGCAATGTCATTAGAAGGTTTAATGGGTTCGGCAAAACCTTTTGACCCTCGACTGCACAAAATAAGGCCATTTCCGGGTAACCAATACGTAGCCAATAGGTTATGGATTTTACTTAAAGATTCGGAAATCATCCATGCACACATCAACTGTAATAGAGTACAAGACCCCTATTCTTTAAGATGTATGCCTCAAGTACACGGTGCTTCTAGAACTGCTTGGTTACATTTAAAGGAATTAACGGAAATTGAATTAAATTCTGTAACGGATAACCCAATTATCTTAGGTTCTCTTGATACCATAAGTGGTGGAAACTTCCATGGCCAACCTTTAGCCATTCCGCTGGATTACGCTTCCATTGCAGCCGCAGAATTGGGTAACATTTCAGATAGAAGAAGCTATCTAATTATTGAAGGTAGATATGGTTTACCTAAATTATTGATTAAAGATGCTGGCCTCAATTCGGGTTTTATGATACCACAATATACTACTGCTGCCCTAGTTTCGGAGAATAAAGGCTTATGCTTTCCAGCAAGTGCAGATAGCATACCTACTTCACTCGGCCAGGAAGATCATGTTTCTATGGGTTCAATCGGTGGAAGGAAGCTAAATACGATTATTGATAATTTGGAAAACATACTTGCAGTAGAATTATTATATGCTACGCAAGCATTAGACTTTAGACATCCTATCCAGTCAACTCCTATCCTAGAAGCCTGTCATAGTGAAGTGCGAAAAATTGTTCCTTACGCCGATGAAGATCGGATTTTCTCCTATGATATCAATAAACTGCGGAAATTTATTGCTGAGGGTGAATTAGTTAAAACAGCAAATAAAAAAGCAGAAGAAAACCAAATAGATTTAATTAGTAAAGAGTATGAAGTATTCCACCTTTCTTAGTCAATACGCTAAGCACCCTGATTACAAAGCTCCGAGAGGGAGCACTTTGCATGCAAAGAATTGGCAAACAGAAGCCGCTTTACGGATGCTCCTAAATAATTTAGACGCCGAAGTAGCCGAAAATCCCAATGAACTAGTGGTTTATGGAGGTATCGGGCAAGCCGCACGTAATCAGGAAGCTTTAAAACAGATTATATCTATTCTATTGGAGCTTGAAAATGATCAATCATTACTGATTCAATCGGGCAAACCGGTAGGAATTGTTAGAACGCATACACAAGCACCAAGAGTACTCATTGCTAACAGTAACTTAGTGCCGGCCTGGGCGACTTGGGATCATTTCAATGAACTCAAATCCAAAGGATTAATGATGTATGGACAAATGACTGCTGGAAGTTGGATCTATATAGGCACACAAGGCATATTACAAGGGACTTATGAAACATTTGTAGCATGTGGCAAGCAACATTTCGACGGGAATTTGGCTGGACGACTACTGGTAACGGCCGGTTTGGGAGGCATGGGAGGTGCACAGCCACTTGCAACTACAATGGCCGGCGCAGTTTTCCTCGGAGCGGATGTGGATGCTACCAGAATACAAAAACGACTGAATACTAAATACATTGACAGAATGACCCACTCTTTTGAAGAGGCCTTACACTGGGCAAAAGAGGCTCAGGCTGAAAAGAAAGCACTGTCGATCGGCTTAGTGAGCGATGCCGGCGACATGCTGGAGAAATTATTAGAAAGAAATATTATCCCAGATATACTCACCGATCAAACATCAGCACACGATCCCCTCAATGGATATATACCAAATGGTTTAAGCATAGAGAACGCTATTATCTTAAGAAAGGAAGATCCAACTGAGTATAAAAAACGCTCTTACAAGAGCATGGCAAGGCATGTCCATTTTATGCTCGAAATGCAAAAGAAGGGCGCAGTTACTTTTGATTATGGAAATAATCTCCGCGAATTTGCAAAAGAAGGAGGTGAAAAAAACGCCTATGACTTCCCCGGTTTCACGCCCGCCTTTATTCGGCCTTTATTTTGCGAAGGCAAGGGGCCCTTCCGATGGGTGGCGCTTTCTGGCGATCCCGAAGATATTTACATAACAGACAGAGCCCTCATGGATGCCTTCCCTGATGATTTGGCACTCCACAATTGGCTTATGAAGGCACAGCAACAAGTTTCTTTTCAAGGACTTCCGGCGCGTATTTGTTGGTTAGGTATGGGCGACAGAGAAAAAGCAGGCTTATTGTTCAATGAACTTGTACGAACCGGAAAAGTGAAGGCCCCTATCGTCATAGGAAGAGACCATCTTGATTGCGGATCCGTTGCCTCGCCAAATAGGGAAACAGAAGCGATGCTTGATGGTTCGGATGCTGTTTCGGATTGGCCATTATTAAATCTAATGAGTAATACGGCAGGCGGCGCTACTTGGGTTTCTTTTCATCATGGCGGCGGAGTTGGGATTGGTTATTCCCAGCATGCCGGCATGGTGATCGTCGCAGACGGAACAGATAATGCCGCTCAATGTTTAAAAAGGGTGCTTCATAATGATCCTGCAATGGGTATTTTTAGGCATCTTGACGCAGGCTACGAAAAAGCACAGGCATGGAATGAACATTTTAAGTTAAAGATGTGGTAATTTTTTTTGACTTGCCAACATTATTGAAACAATAGGGTTATCAGAATACGAGCGTATGTAAGAACTCATATGCATTAAAATAACTATTCCAATGAAAATAATAGGACCTTTTTCCCAGATAGTAACCTTAAAGGGCATACCTGTTAAGGGTAGCTTAAACGATGGCCTTTTAAATGTTGTAGTGGATGGAGCAGTATTGGTAGATGGCCCGATTGTGAAGAATGTTGACACATTTGATAAACTTCACAAGAATTATCCTACAGCAGCCATCGAGCATATCCATGATGAGCTCACACTTATTCCAGGATTTGTAGATTGTCATACCCATCTTTGTTTTGCAGGCTCAAGAGCGAAAGACTACGCCCTCCGTGTTTCTGGTAAAACTTATTTAGAAATCGCCGAGTCGGGCGGCGGCATCTGGGACACGGTAGAACAATCAAGGCTCGCTTCTGAGCATGATTTAATGGAAGGAATAATAGAACGAGCAGAAAGACACTTACACGCGGGGGTAACAACAATTGAAATTAAAAGTGGTTATGGTTTAAAGACCGAGGCGGAACTTAATATGCTCCGCGCAATCAACAAGGCTAACCAATTTACCACGTCCGACTTAATAAGCACCTGTTTAGCAGCACATACGCTTCCAAAAGATTTTGAAGGAAGTGATGTTGATTACCTCAATCAGATAACAGAACAATTATTACCGATTATACAAAAAGAAAAACTTAGTCATCGGTTTGATATATTCATAGAAAAATCGGCTTTTGATAAAAAGCATGCCTTACACTATTTACAGCGTATTAGGCAGCTTGGGTATGATGTTACCGTACACGCTGATCAACTTAGTGTAGGTGGCTCGGAAGTGGCAGTATCGGTAGGCGCTCTATCAGCAGATCATTTAGAAAGCAGTACACATCGTGAAATCAAACGCTTGGCAAACTCGGATACCGTTGCTGTAGCCTTACCGGGAGCCTCCATTGGACTAGGTATGGCTTTTACCCCAGCTAGAAATTTGTTGGATAATGGGGCCTGCCTTGCGATTGCAAGCGATTGGAATCCGGGATCAGCACCCATGGGGCAACTCTTAACGCAGGCCTCCATTTTAGGTGCTTATGAAAAGCTCACAATAGCGGAAACACTGGCCGCTCTTACTTATAGAGCAGCAAAAGCACTAAATTTAACAGACCGAGGCATAATAGATAAAGGTTATATGGCCGATTTGCAAGCTTACCATACCAAAGATTATAGGGATATTTTTTATAACCAAGGAAGTTTGAAACCTCAAAAAATTTGGAAAAATGGACAACAGGTATAAGGAATACACACACTACGCGCCGGCTGAAAAACAATGGTGGAATGGCAGAATTGACGGAGATCAACCGGAACAATTTCGATGGCATCAATGGGTGGAGCTTTTACCAATAGATAAGCTAAAAATAATTGAAAAGAGTAATGCAGTAGTTTTTTTGGGTTTTTGTTGTGACGAAGGGGTTCGACGTAATAAAGGAAGAATAGGTGCGGCAGATGCGCCTATGGCAATTCGCCAAACCTGCAGTAACCTACCAGTTTTCGATTTTACAAAGAAAATATATGATGTAGGAAACATTCTTTGTGTGAATGGTGCACTCGAGGAAGCGCAAATGCACCTAGCAGAAGCAGTAAAAAGTATACTTATATCAGGAAATTTCCCGATCTTATTAGGTGGCGGCCATGAAATCACCTATGGTCACTATCAAGGAATCAAAAGTTTTTTACGACCTGCGGGAAATAAGAAAATTGGGGTAGTAAACTTTGATGCTCACTTTGACCTTAGGCCTGTAGAAAATAACATGAATACTTCAGGAACAGGCTTTTGGCAGATAGCGCAAGTATGTCAACACGAGGGAAATGCTTTTAATTATTTAGCCTTAGGCATACAGAGAACAAGTAACACAACACATCTTTTTAATATTGCGCACTCCTTAGGTGTAAGCTATCGATTGGCAAACGACTTTTCTGCGAATGACGGCGATTCTTTGCAAAAAATTCTGACGGCTTTTATCGAATTAAATGATTTTATTTACTTAACGATTGACATGGATGTCTTTGCAGCACCCTGTGCTCCAGGAGTAAGTGCTCCTGCTTATAACGGCATCCTACCTAATAACACATTTTTTGATTGCCTGAGATTGCTTATCCATAGCAAGAAGATCATCAGTATAGATATTGCGGAACTAAATCCCGCTTTAGATATTGATAAACGAACAGCCAGGCTAGCAGCCACCATTCTTTTTGAAATGATAGAAATGATAGGCAATTAATGCCTATCTTCTGCATCATTCAACACACGCTGCACTTCTGCCACCATTGTTTTCGCTGCGTCATACAGCTTGGGATCACCTTTAAAATCGGTATCAAATAACACTTGTTTACTTTTCTCCTTATAATTGAATTTAAGAAAGAAACGAACATTACTTTTTGCCGTATCAACAATAGGTGATGTCATGTCATCTGGAAAGTTCCAGAAGCCATATTCGGTTGCTTTCCTGTGAAGATATAGCAGATCGTCTTTACGAAGTTTCAATGATTTCTGTATCAGGGAATCTCTTCTGTCCATGTATTGATATTTTCCGGTTTTTGAATCAAATTTATTGCTCATATTATCTGCAGCTCCATAACTAAATTCAACCGATTCAAAATCGGAAAACCTGAATGGAGCATTTTTTATCATATTGCTATAATAAAAGATGCAATACCCTAGAAAGGGGACAATAATACAGACATAGAGGAAGATTTTTTTTGACCGCTCACTCATATAAGAAATTGTTATACAAAATTAAAAAGATTATTGAAAATTGAGATTTAAAGCTTTTAACTATTTAGGGAGATGTTCGTTATCTGATACTTTAGCTTTCAATAACTCTTCATTGACGGCATTTGGGTCAAACTCATTCTCCCACTTAGCTATTACGACAGCAGCTAAACAATTGCCCAACACATTAACCGAAGTTCTTGCCATATCCATTAATTCATCTATCCCAAGTATAATAAAAATAGGCCATACGGGTAGCCCGAACGAGGCAGCTGTACCCATTAAAATCACCAACGACGCACGAGGAATACCTGCTACGCCCTTACTAGTAATCATCAGTGTAAAAACCATTAATATCTGTTCTCCGAAAGATAAATGAATTCCTGCGGCTTGCGCAACAAAAACACTTGCCAGAGAGAGGTATAAAGTAGTTCCATCTAAATTAAAGCTGTAACCTGTGGGCATTACAAAAGCAACTATTTTTCGAGGTACGCCAATACTTTCCATCGCCTCCATGGCACGAGGCAAAGCAGCCTCCGAACTCGTGGTAGCGAAGGCTATAGAAACTGGTTCGCCAACCGCTTTTATGAACCTTTTAATAGGCAATCCAATAATTAGTCCGATTGGTAAGAGTACTAATAAAATAAAGGCAATAAGCGATACATATAGCGTTGCTAAAAGCTGAAACAAGTTTACCAATACACCTAACCCCATGTGGCCAACGGTGTAAGCCATCGCTGCCCCTACGCCTATGGGCGCAAAATACATGACAATATTGGTAAATTTAAACATTGTTTCCGACATGCTTTCCGTGAAATCAACCATCGGACGACGCTTCTTTTCGGGTACCATAATGAGTGCTAAGCCAAAAATAACACTAAAGATCACTACTTGAAGCACCTCGCCTTCTGCTACTGATTTAGCTATGTTTTCCGGAAAAATATGTAAGATAATATCGCTGGCTGTTTGAGGCTTAACGTCTGGTAATCCTTCGTGTTGATTTGCCGGAGGTATTATACCCATACCGGCCTTGCTGATATTAATAGCTGCTAAACCTATAAAAAGGGCAATAGTCGTTACCACCTCGAAATAAAGCAATGACTTCCACCCCATCCTTCCAACTTGCTTTATATCAGAGTGGCCTGCGATACCGTAAACCAAGGTAGCAAATATAAGCGGCGAAACGATTGTCTTAATTAATTTTAAGAAGGCTTTACTGGCCACCTGCATACTTATTCCAACTTGTGGCCAATCATGTCCAATGCTAGCACCAATAACTAACGATATCAATATCCATGTCGTCAGTGTTCTTTTTTTAAATCCGTATAAAATTAATCCTATTATAGCAAGCCATCTAAAACAGAAGAGAACATTTTCCGGAACGATATTGAAAACAAAATCTAAAGCGTATAAAAAAGCAGCAAGACTAAGGGTAGATATCGTGAAAATTACAGCAAACTTTGACTTCATATAATATTTTGTGCGGTGCGAATTCTACAAAAATAACTATTTAGCTTAAGCTTACAACAAATACCTGCTTTTTTGCGACATTTCTTTTGTTAACGACACTCATTTTTCATTATTATAGAACAAATTGCATATCATTACAATTTTATATAAGTTTGGAATAGCACTTGAACAAAAAACTAAATTAAAGTAAATACCTGTAACATCATCCTGTAAAGCTTGTCTAAAACCTAGGTTAATAAAAATGACGCAAAACGAGGCACTATTCAAAAGTATTTTTGATCGAAATAATAGAAAGGTATACCATTTATGTTATGGTTATACGGGCGATAGTGATGCGGCAAACGATTTAATGCAGGAAACATTTATAAAAGTCTGGCAAAACCTAGATAAATTCAGAAATCAATCTCAAATTTCCACATGGATTTACCGCATAGCGGTAAACACCTGCCTATCGTATTTAAGGGTTGAAAAGAGAAAAGTTACTGACGAAATAAATGAACGAATAATTGAGACCAAGGCAGATGAGGTTTCTGATAAGCAAGAACAGGTAAATCAATTATATAAATGTATTGCACAGCTAGAAGAAAATGAAAGGATTATAATTACTATGGTGTTAGACGAAGTTCCCTATCAAGAAATTGCGGAGATATCGGGTATATCTGAAGGTAACCTAAGAGTGAAAATACATCGAATTAAAAATAAGCTAACAGAAATTTACAATCGCCATGAAAGATTTTAATGAATTAAAACAGCTTTGGCACGTGCAGCAAGAAAATGAAGGTGTTAGCTACGATGCTATTTTAAGTACCATTAGACTTACAAAAAACAAATATACCAGTAAGCTCTTAACACATGTTATCAGCATTGTTATCATCGTATTGATAACATTATATATTTTTATCACAGTGCCGTTTTATACATGGACTACGCAGCTTTCCATGTTCATTGTAATTATATGCCTCATTTATTACATGCTGGTTCAGATAAAAGATTATCAGGCAATCAACAAAAGTGAAAATCTATTGAACAAGCCAGAAGAATATATTTCTTATCTAACCGCTTATAAACATCATCGATATAAACTGAATACCCGGAATTATAAGATATATACCATTTGTTTATCTGTAGCCGTTGGACTTTATTTAATTGAAATGTCCTTCTACGTTTCAGCTATTGCGCTTACTATTTTTGTTGTAGCCACTATCGCCTGGTTCTTAATATGTTACTTCATTTTAATGAAGATATATATTAAGAAGGAAAGTGAGAAATTGGAAGAGCTTATCGGTAAGTTGGAAAGTTTAAAAGGCCAATTTTCAGAATAGTTGATCATTGGCAAAAATTTAATGGAGAGCATTCATTTTCGCAAATAGCTTCTATCTTTGCCCTGATGATTGAAATATTCACCGATGGAGCATCCAGCGGTAATCCCGGTCCGGGAGGATACGGGGTTATTCTTCGAGCTGGAAAATACTACAAAGAACTTTCTGAAGGATTTCGTAAAACCACTAATAACCGTATGGAGTTACTTGCGGTAATCGTAGCCTTAGAAGCATTAAAGAAACCTGGATATGATGTCACCATTTATTCAGATTCAAAATATGTTATTGATGCAATTGAGAAAAGATGGGTTTTCGGATGGTTAAAAAAGGGATTTGCAGGCAAAAAAAACAAAGATTTATGGCTGCGATTTTTACAAGTCTACAAGCTACATCAAGTAAAATTTATTTGGGTTAAAGGTCATGCCGGACATCCCGAAAATGAACGTTGTGATGTCTTGGCTGTTCAAGCCGGTAAAGACAAGCTTCACCACAAAATTGATTCGGTTTTTGAAATGGAAAACGGAAAATAAGTGAGTGGTTAAGTAGTTAAATGGTTAAGTCGTTAAGTAGTGATCTGTAATTGAGAGAAATCAAACTTGCTGACAACCAACTAATCAAACACTATTTCTCCGAAAAACGCTGGTAAATGAAAATTAGGCGATGGATGCTTGATCTCGTTCCATGATAGAAAATGAGGTACTGGTAAATCATCCCCACATTTGTAAAAATTTGCTGTGGCTTTTACTCCATTCAATGACTTAAGATTCGTTTCTGTAAAAATGTCTATTGGTATTGCAATTGAAAGCTCCCAAGAAGAGCCCGAATGTTGACATTGAATTTTACTGTTTGTTTGAATCGTATCTATTAATTCTATTGAGAATCTCTTTCTCGTTTCCTTTTGAGAGGTGCCATATGAAACTAAGGCGGTACCTATGCAATTAAACTCAAAGTTATAATAGTGTTCCCCATCAAAAGAAACAAAAAATTCCACACAGCTATCCTTGTAAACCGGTTCATTAGGGAATAAGCAATTCGCCTTGATATATTTCTCCTTCACAGAATATTTCAATAAAATCGCATCAGCCGTATAGGCCATTCTAAAAGCTACCTTGGGAACATAAGCATACTCCTTCCAGTTAGCAATGTCTATTGAATGAGATTCGACACGTTGTATGGTCGCATCCCATTGTTGATCGGTTATGTCCTTATTGATCGTAGAAATATAATCTATTTTAATTTTTTTCATCGGTATATAATTTGTTTATTCATATTGTGTTCACCTTTTATCGCATTAATGCTGCCTTCGACGGTTTATTAATGTATTGTTTGTCTCCAATTGAATTAATGAGATCGCTCCGCTAAGTTTAAAGGTTATGAAGCTATCAGATTTTTCATACCTGTCTACTAGATGGTGTTCAAGAATTCGCAAGCTTGGTTTATTCATCTCCCTGCGTGATTTGAATAAATCATGATATTTTCATCTCATAATCAGTGTATTAAATGGAATAGATATGTGCCCTGCTTTTAACGATTGATCTTAGTTCATTTTCATGCTTTTCTATTTCAATCACTAATTTCATTTGAGCTTTTGTACGTTGTAGATTGTGCTCAGCGTGATTAACCTTATAATAAGTGTCACCGTTAAGATAATCGGTCAGAAATCTCACCATTTGCATATAAGGTAAAAGCAATACTCCATCTACCAGCGATTTCACTTCCATCGGATATAAAAAATGATGAGCACTTTCCAAATAGCCAGTTGTGTAGGCTTCAAATAAAGGTATGTTAAGTGTTACTTTACTTAGATCGACCTCATCTTCTGCCGCGGAGTTAATGATAGTACGGATGGCATCGCCAAAATCGTAAGCTACGTACCCCGGCATCACGGTATCTAAATCGATAACGCATTGTGCTTCGTCGGCTTGATTCAATAATACATTATTGAACTTGGTGTCGTTATGTGTTATGCGAAGTGGTATTTGAGATTTTGAAGCCATGTCAAGCAAAGTATTCATTTTATTTTCACGCGCTAGAATGAAATCAATTTCTTCCCGCACTTTTTCTGCTCTTTTTGCCACATTTCTACTAACAGCCTCTTTAAAATCACGTAGACGACTCGCTATATTCAAAAAGTTAGGAATAACTTCGTATATATCATGCGGATTTAGATCAGCCAACATCGCTTGAAACCGTCCAAAGGCTTTCCCCCCCTCCTCTGCCTGTTGCGTGGTTTTAACTATATCGTATGTTTTGGTGCCTTCAATGAGAATAAACATTCGCCAATAAGTATTTTGCACATCTCGGTAGTACAGCTGGCCGTCATGTGTAGGAATAGGTGTTAGCACTTTGCCCTCTATATTATCCTCTTCCATTGTTTCCAATTTCTTTTTAATATGATTGCAAACGATTGCTAAATTAGCCATTAATTGATCAACATTTTTAAAAACATTATTGTTAATACGTTGCAACATATAGTTTGGACGATCTTTAAGACTTGTAACAATTTTATAAGTATCGTTAATATGTCCGGATCCAAAAGGCTCTATACTAGTAGGTTGACCTTCTATTACGAAAAAATTCACTATAGGTAAATATGCGATTGCCTTGGTATTATCTGTATCGATCATTAAAATTACTTATAAAATTTAAGCTGACAATTCAATAGAAAATTAATAAAATATGAATTTCT
>DATMSZ010000169.1:0-16873 GCA_035565175.1 Pseudosphingobacterium sp. | reverse complement strand
GCTGCGGCTGTTATAGCTTCCTCTATGGCAAATCGATCAATCGTAAAGTTTGTGAAGTTTTTGATACCCAGTTGCAAATGTTTAAATTCTTCGGACGTTAAATCTCTTTCCGCTAGTGTATTACAGGCCTTTCGAGTATCTTCCAGTACGTGTTTTGCGGCTATCTTTAATTTTCTGTATCCGATTTCTTCCTGCACTACTTTCTAGTAACTGCTTTTGATCACTTGAATTTGAACATACTTTGACTGTTTAGAATAATTAATCTTGGCGATACATTAAATCGGCTATCCTCGCTCATTGTTGGAGATGGTACCGTTTGGGTTATAAGTTAACTTTCTAAAATGCGGATTAGGTCTTCGTTAATATAAAAGACTTCCTTACCCTCCTTGGATTCACCCAATCAGAAACTGCACACATTAACTTTAATACCCTTTTAATCCAATTTAATATACACCCACCTAAACTCAGAAAGACATCATCAATATGGGGAGAAAATATCCAGATTTCTTTCATTTTATCGTTAACCAAAGTTATTATTCAAAAAATTTAAATGACAATCGGACATTATGCCCCACAGGCACAGGACAAGAAAGAAGGTGTTATTTCATTTTTCTTTTTTGTTGGATAAATTTATGTAATGCCTGCGGCCAGGCTGCATAATCTAGTGCGAACTGATATATCGGATAATATAATACCGAAACTAGCTTACGATCTTTGAACTCAAAGGATTCAAACGGAGATAACTGAAGAAGGATTAGTGAATATACTATACCGGTTGCGTAACTGACACCTATCAATCCGACCCCTAATATCCAATTCATATAACACAATAAAAAAATTAAGAAGGGAAGTATGGCTGAAAACGACAGACTGAGCACATCAAATATAAATCTCCTCCCAATTGCACTTCTCTGCTTAAGCTCAGAAATATAATATTTCTTTTCTTTAACGAATGTTTCTATATATCCAAGGTTCCATCTTATTCTTTGTTTAATTAATAGGTTCATGGTTTGTGGCGGTTTGGTGAGTGCACATATATCTTTTATATAAATAGCCTTATAACCAAGTTTTTGTCCCAATAAAGTTGCTTCTCTATCTTCACCGTTCCGGAGACCACTGTGATCAGCATATATCTCCATCAATATTTCACGTTTATAAATAGATCCGGCACCGGGCATAACCGGGACTGTGCGTTCTGTTTCGTGCATCTTGTACAATGATCTGGCAAGTGAATATTCTAATTGCTGGAATAAAAAAACATTACCCGAACCATCCGAGGGCAGCATTCTAAAATATCCACCCATTATTCGTTCATCCTCAATGCTATGTACCACATTTTCCAAATTTTCAAGACCATTTATATTGGTGTCAAAATCTGATAAAATGATATATTCATGTGAAAGCTCTTTCGCTACCAGATATAAGGCGCCTATCTTTTGCGCATTAGGTGTCACGGACGCTACCAGAAAATCATAGTGCTTATTGTCCAGAAAATTGTTGATTTCATCGAGGCTATTATCTGTTGAGCCATCGTCAATTAAGATTATATCTATGTATTTATATAAACGTGCTAGATTTTGATAATATGTTAGCCTTACGTCAAAATTAAAGCTAGAAGCCTCATTGAACTGGGGTATCAGCAACGCGTATTTTTTATTCTCACTTGGTAAGGCTGTCAACCACTTGAGCTGAACATTCTCTTTCATTATCTTCTTTAACATAACGTAGAAATATAATATTCGAATTGGCTGTTATATCGATGTAAGAATTTTCTTAGGCTGCTTCTTCAATTGCTTCAAAGCAAAATGATATCTGCGCTACAATTTTGTTATAAATATTATTTCTTCAAATGGCTTATTGACTTTAAAGGTTTCCTCAAAAGGAAGAACTAATACCATTTTACGTTTGTGATCCTTTTTTCCATGAAAGTTCTAAGTGCCTTTCATCGATATGGAGGGATCTTTTACTGCTTCATTAAGTGTTCGTCTTTAATTATAATTTTTTAAAGGAATTTTGATTCTTTTACCATCGACCTTTAATACTGATTCTTTCTCTGTCTAATACCGATAAAATGTTTTTTACTTTATTGGATGTTAGTTTCTAAATGTAAATTTTCGGTAGAGCCACACTGCCGTTGTTTCGAGCGATTGTCGCATTTTCTAACGGTATAATTAGAAACAATAATTTATATATATCCAGATTGATCATTTAGTTCATTTTTTTCGGACGTGAAACTGCATATGCTACTGACAACGTAAATTATAAAAATTGAAAGATCTCCAAAAAAAACTATCATTACACTGGAAACTATTATTCCTATCATCTTAATTTATCTTTGCACTAGACTCTTCGATACATTTTTTGGTAGATTAATGTCACCCATTTTATATGAAAAAGTATTTTTTTGCATTAATGCAATAAATTGAAATTGTTTAATGAGTACTACCTTAGATAAGGTAACAATGTGGGTTAAGTTTTGTGTTTACACCTTATTCCTATTTAGCATTGACTAACTACTATTTAATCTAATCTGAATCGATACTGCCTAGAACAATTACAGAATATTTATTGGTACCTTTTTTGAGATAGATTCTAGTGTTTTGTGAGTCTGTTTTATTATTTTCACTTGAGTTTAAAAAGTTGATATTTACCATTTTCTATTCATATTAATAAATTTAATCAACTTACATGCCCATCAGTTGGGAAGTTAGGAAAGAGAATAAATTCAAGGAATAATGAAGTAAAGGCAATTGAAATGCAAATTATCAACTTTTAATTATGAAGATATTAGGGCTTAAACTTACACATGACGGAACCATATGCCTAATTGATAATGGTAAACTAATGTTTTCAATCGAATTAGAGAAACTTAACAACAATAATAGATTCAAGGAAATAGATGACTTGTCTATTATTCCAGAAGTTTTATCAATGAACGGTGTTTCTTTGTCTGATGTGGACCACATCGTGGTGGACGGTTGGGGTTGTAGTAATGAAGAACTGGCATTCCAACCAAGAATGCGAGCAGGAGAAGAATGTAACTACCTTTCAATCCAAGACGGTAGCCAATTTTATGAGATGGTATTAGGTCAGTATCAAGAATCAAGCTTAGATGGTAATATGCTGGACGTCGTAGAATCAAATTCATTAAGCATAGGCGGCAAAAAGTATTTCTATTCCAGTTATTTACATGTTACTGGGCATATTCTTTCTGCATACGGAACAAGTCCTTTTGCCAAAAAGGGTGAGCCATCGTTTGTTTTAGTTTGGGATGGTGCAATGTTTCCATCCCTTTATCATGTCGATCCCATATTAAATGAAATAAAGGCCCATGGACCATTATTTTCGTTGATTGGCAATATTTATGCAATATTTTCACAACATTTTCAGCCTTTTCAAGTGACTGGAGATTTTGCAAAAGATAATTTAACAATTGCAGGTAAGGTTATGGCATACATAGCAAAGGGGAAATTTGTCGATTTATTAGTGCCTATTTTTAAGGAGATACTCAACGAAGGATTCGATATGCCAATGGGGTATGCTAATATTTTTGCCATAAAATTCAAGAAAAAACTAGTTGAATTAAATTTAAATATTACACATGTAGACATACTTAATACTTTTCATCACTTTCTGGAAAGCATGCTTGTTGAGAAGCTGAAAAAGAAAATTCGTAGTCTTGATTATGAGACGGAAAATCTTTGTATTGCTGGCGGATGTGGTTTGAATATTAAATGGAATAGCGCTATAAGAGAATCAAATATTGTCAAACAGGTTTATGTTCCCCCTTTCCCAAATGATTCGGGATCCGCAATTGGTACAGCTTTGGCAAAATACGTCAGCCTCACCAGCAGATATTTTTTGGAATGGAACGTTTATTCGGGACCACAAATTATAAAAAACAGTCCTTATAAGGGATGGGAGTTGATGCATATGTCCATTCCAGAGCTAGCGAAATTTCTGTATGATAATAATAAACCTGTTGTGGTGCTTAATGGTAGGGCAGAATTAGGTCCTAGGGCGCTAGGTAATAGAAGTATCATCGCTCCTGCAGTCAGTCCTGAAATGAAAGATTTATTGAATATTATTAAACAGAGAGAATCTTATCGGCCAGTTTCTCCGATATGCTTATTTGAAAAGGCAAAAGAGCTGTTTAACCCAGGTCTGAGGGACGAATTTATGTTATTTGATCATAATGTTAGAACTGAATGGCTAGATAGAATACCCGCGATTATTCACGAAGATAATACTGCGAGACTACAAACTGTTTCTAAAAGTGACAACAGATTCCTATATAATTTACTCGTTGAATATTATAATATCAGTGGAATACCTGTTTTATGTAACACAAGTGCCAATTTCAATGGAAAGGGTTTTTTTCCGGATATTTACTCAGCTACTAAATGGGGCGGAACTGATTACGTCTGGTCTGATGCGACGTTATATTATAAAAGCGATTCTCTAAAAAGTCAAATCCTATGAAGATAATTGAACGACCCTACAGTACTCCAGTCATTAGAGCTGAGAAATCATTTTTTTCAACAGCGAGCACGGTAGCAGTCTTTGGTTTTTATCTTATGTTCGATATATTTCGCTTTTATTAACCAAAGAGTGGTTGAACTGATAAAAATCCGGATGTAGGAATCCGGATGATTTGATTTTTTTCCAAGTACATATCCAATCCTATTTCTTTCCACTTGGGCCGATGCTGTTTCCTTCTTTTCGGCCAATTCATCGAGATATTGGAATACTATTTCCATGTTCTTATGCTGATCATCTTTATCCGGTAAACGAAAACATGTTATTGCTGGAATTCAGCACCAAAGTACACCACTCTTCCGCCCCAGTATGACCCCCTTGGTTATTTTGCTTAAATTTGGAACAGATTTTTGATAATGCATGCTGAAAAAAAATACACAAGTTTATATTCCCTGGCTCGATAAAATCAGCGACTTCTTCGATACCTTCAGGATCGGGAAGGCAGAGAATAATTTTTTTACCATTATGCGGATGGAAGACCAGGCAAAAGGCAAATTGTTGTTCATGCCGCTCTTTCGTGGAAATTTTTTCCGGCTCGTCATTTGCAAAACACCAGGGCTTCGGTTCCTGTTGCCCGACGAAACCGTCAGTACTTCCTCAAACTGTATCTATTTTGCCTATCCGGGCAAAATAGAAAGCTGGCAACGTGTGGAAACCATATACGGTTACCTCGTTTGTTTTACGCCTGAATTTGCGGGAATAGACCCCCTGAAACCCATGTTTGAAAAAGACTACCCCTTCTTCATGAACGGAGCCAATTCAATTTTGAGATTGTCGCAGGAAGATATGGATACAATAGGGCTTACAGCCGAAACGCTACTCAGTGAAATGAAATCCGGTCATGCCGATAATTTTGAAATGATACAACCTTTGTTAAAGGTGCTGCTTATTCATGTCCGTCGCCTGTACTATAAAGATAAAGAGGCAAAAACAGATTTTCAGTTAAAGCAGGCGTCCCTTATGATCAGGTTCAGGAAAGTGTTGAATGCTTATGCTATCGATGCCCCAGACAAAAGAAATGAACGAAAGCCAACTGTAAGAAATATCGCAGGTGAACTGCACTTAACCCCCAGTCATTTGAACTTTCTTGTCAAAAAATATACTGGGCACACTGCTTTATACCATATCAATGAAAAGATATTGCTGGAGGCAAAAAGCTTGTTGACACATACGGATCTACAGGTGTCGGAAATAGCTGACCTGCTGCAATTCAATGAAGCAGCTTATTTCAACCGGTTCTTTAAGAAAATGACCGGCATAACACCCACAGCTTACCGCGATGATGCTCTTCAGCTCATGCAGCGGCCGCTCGATAGCCAAAATCGATAAAAAGTCCAATCATTGCCCGAATAGGTGTAAGCCGTATTCTTTTCACCTTCCCGAAATTTGTACTATTAAACAAAGAGAAGAATGAACGGATTAAATAAAAGCGGCGGAACGGCTGCACAGGTATCCATGTTACCGGTCTATATCTTATCACTGGCTACTTTCATTATCATGTTCCAGGGCTTTATGATAGCACCGCTGCTGCCTACGTTTTCCGAACAGTTCGGTACTACTGTCCGGCACGTCAGTTTTATCGAGCCTGCTTACTTGCTCGGGTATGGATTATTCACATTGGTGTATGCACCGCTTAGCGATCGCATTGGCAGGTTCAGGATTGTTGCTTTTTGCCTTGTTATGTTTTCCTTGTTTACACTGTTGACAGCTTTTGTAAACGGAATCAACCAGATGATTTTCCTAAGATTATTGACAGGCATCGGTGCTGCCGGTATTGCCCCTACAACCATTAGTTGGATCAGTGATACCTATCCTTACGAAAAGCGGGGTCACGCCCTCGGCATCTTCTTCGGCAGCGTGGCAGGTGGTACAGCGTTTGGGGCCAGCACCGGATCATTAATTACTTCTCTGATAGGCTGGCAATGGCTTTTTGTAGGGGTCGCAATTATTGGGTTGTTTGTTTTTGTTCTGATATTGATAAAGCAAAAGAACATCTTTGGAGAAAGGAAAACTATGGCAAAAACAAAGGATAATATTTTGCTGTCTTTCGGTAGGATCTTGTCGACCGGAAGGGCAAGGCGTACCTATTTTTATGTATTGTTCAACGGTATGTTCCATAGCGGCATTTTCGCCTGGCTGGGCTATTTCTTCTACACCAATTACGGCTTGAACCAACTTCATATCGGTCTTGCCTTATTAGGTTATGGTATTCCGGGGCTATTGTTTGGGCCATTGTTGGGCAGGCTCGCCGACCGCTATGGAAGAAACAAGATAATACCTTTAGGCCTATTCCTGGGCGCAGGTACCGTGCTGCTGCTAAGCCAGCATTTCAGTCTCGTGGCTTCCTGTGTTTTGGTGGCATTGCTGTCTTTAGGATTTGATTTATCCCACCCCTTGTTTGCTGCTATTGTCACCACATTCAGTTCCAAAAAAGGCGCTGCTATAGGGCTTTTCGCTTTTTTCCTTTTCTCAGGCTATGGCCTCGGAAGCCTGGTATTGAGCCTGATCGTCAATATCGGTCTGGACAGGGCATTCCAGCTATTTGGCATTGGTATTCTAGTTGCGGCGGTTTGTTCGATATTTGTTTTCAGGAAAGAGAAGTAATAACAAAAAAGATAAGCGCAATTGTTCCAAAAAAACGGTGAGGTTGACGAAAGAAACTTTCTTACGCTAACGAATTTGTGTAAAAGTGAAGAGTAAATAATAGAGTCAATTCTGCTGTTTTTGTTAGCAGATAAAAAAAGACATCCTATTCCCTTAAAAAACAGGATGTCTTTAAAATACTTAATCTAAAAGATTTCTTAAGCTTAGTATTGTTTGGTAATCCTCTATAAAGTTCGACGTCTCAAGCCTTTCCACTTGGGGGTGCGTTTAATCCGCCATGGCCACCTTCATGTACGGTAAATTGTTTTTTTCCATGTGGTGCCCAGTAAGTAAATACGATTATGGGGCCGGGTCAAATCTCCGTTAGCTCGCCGTTCTATCTCATGTTGTTTATTTGTCAGCCGTCCAGTTGTCCGTATCCGTTTTGACAACGCCACAATTTTAAATTTCGAGCGCAGTTTTGAATAATGTTTGTTAAGGTAGGAGAGAATGATTATATTTGATTATTGCAAATCAGTCAATATGGAGATCACGACACTTGAAGGTTTTTATAAGACAGCCTCTGACAATTTGAATAAAGACATCAGCCAGTTGTTGCCACATGGGCTTACGAAAGAAGTTGGACATTTTAACGTATTTGATGTCAGTGAATTAGCGAAGCTTGTCAAGGTAAAGCCCAATATGACCTACAACAGGCGTGCCTATTATAAGATCAACCTGATTGATGGACGCAACCGGGCGGAATATGCCGATAAAGTAATTGATATCGAAACGCAGGCACTGATGTTTACCACGCCGAAGGTGCCTTATAACTGGATCGCAAAAGACATGGATCAGCGTGGCTACTTTTGCCTTTTTAGTGCGGATTTTCTTGCGCAGTCCAAAAGTGGCGTTGTACTTGACGAACTGCCCATATTTAAGCCTGGCGGTTATCCCTGCTTTCATATCAATGAACAGGAAAAAGAAGAGATCAAAGCGATCTTCAGAAAGATGCATAAGGAGATCAATTCCGATTATGTTTATAAGTATGACCTGATACGCAACTACTTAATGGAACTGATCCATTACGGGCAAAAATTACAACCTGCTACCGACCTTTACCAGGAGTATAACGCCTCGTCGCGCGTATCCTCATTGTTCGCCGAACTTTTGGAGCGGCAGTTCCCCATTGCCTCACCATTTCAGGGACTTAAACTGCGGACGCCTAAAGACTATGCCGATCAGCTGTCTATCCATGTTAATTATCTGAACCGTGTGCTGAAACAACAGACCGGCCAGACAACAAAAAGCCTGATCAGTAACCGGATCATTCAGGAAGCCAAGATATTGCTCAGGCAAACGGAATGGAATGTGTCCGAGATCGCGTTTAGTTTAGGATTTGAAGAGGTTGCTCATTTCTCTAACTTTTTTAAGAAACAGACCGACAGTTCTCCTCTGACCTTTAGAAGTTAGGAGAGGGTTTCGTTTTTGCAAACATTGTTTTGATTTTTGCAAAGACCGCCTGCTCGGTTCTTGCCAACTTTGTTCTATCAAATTAAAGAAGATGGAATTAAGTAAGAACACAATTCTGGTCACCGGTGGAACAAGCGGCTTTGGTTTCGAATTTGCCTTCAGGCTCCTTGAACTCGGCAATACGGTGATCATCACCGGCAGGAATGAACAAAAACTGGAAGAGACAAAAAAGATCCTTCCTGGCATTCACACCATAAAGAGTGACGTTAGCAAGGTGGAGGATATCAGCGGTCTGTACGAAGAGGTGACTAAAAAATTTCCCGAGCTGAATATGCTGATCAATAACGCCGGGGAAATGCGAAAGATTGCCTTGCATGAGGATCACAATCTGTATGATATCACCCGCGAAATAGAGATCAACCTGATGGGCCCTATCCGTATGGTCCAGGAATTTCTGCCCCACCTGAAAAAACAGAAAACCGCTGCCATCCTAAATGTCACCTCTGGTATCGCCCTGGGTGCGTTTCCAATTGCCCCTGTCTATAGCGCCAGTAAATCAGGACTACGATCCTTCACGCAATGTCTGCGGGTACAGGTTAAAACTACCGGCGTCAAGGTATTCGAACTGATTGCTCCAGGCTCCACAACACCCTTGAACGATAGGTTCAGGGATGGTGGTACTGTCGACACCAAAATGTTAGTGTCTCCCGAAAAAATAGTAGATGAAGCTATTAAAGGGATAAAAAGTGATACCTACGAGATCTTCCCAGGCTCTGCCAAGATCATGCGTATCCTGAGCAGGCTTGCACCTAAATTTATGCTTTCACAGGCCACTAAGATGGGCGAGAAGGCCATGTCTGGCAAATAATTTCCCTCAAAAAAAATCTACTTACAATCAAAATCATGGTTATGAACGATCAATTGACTTCAACACCTCAGCTGAGCCGTTGGCGCGGAACGGCTTTCATTATTACCTTATTTTTGGTCAGCGCATTCAGCCAGATCGACCGCATATTACCTTTTATCCTCGCTGAGTCAATTAAAAGAGAGCTGCACCTCAGTGATACACAATTAGGGCTGATCAATGGGATAGCCTTTGCTGTGATCTATTCATTGGCTTCCCTACCGCTGGCCCGGTTGGCTGATCGAGGTGCGTCTAAGCAGGTTTTGCTTTGGTGTGTATTGATTTGGAGCGTTATGACCGGACTAGGCGGTTTGTCGGTCGGGTTCATAACAATGGCATTTTCGCGCTTTGGCGTAGCACTTGGGGAAGCCGGAGGAACACCCGCCAGTCATACACTGATCGCGGGCAACATCCCTGAGCATCGGCGTGGTCGTGCGCTTGGTATTTTTTCGATGGGCATCCCTTTGGGCACAATGGTAGGGTTTGGCGTTGGCGGCTGGGCAAGTGATCATATAGGCTGGCGCGTTGCTCTTTTTGTTGCTGGAGGGGTTGGATTACTATTGGTTATCCTTGTGCTGACGTTTACAGGGAAAACAGCAATTTCTTCGAAGCCCGGCAGTGATACAGGCAATATCTGGTCTGCCGGCCGCGAACTGCTGTCGAAACCGGCGTTCCTGTGGATGTTCATTGGCGCAAACTTTCTAGGTTTTGCCGCTGCGCCATTTTATGCCTTTACCGCTCCGTTCCTGATACGGACACACGGCTTGACAGCCAGCCAGGTGGGGCTATCGTTCGGCTTATTACAAGGGCTGATGGGCATCATCGGCACCGTAGGTGGTGGACGGTTATTTGACAGCGCGTTAAATCGTGGGGCAAGCCGTTTACTACATCCACCGGCTGTTATTTTCAGCATCGCCACAATTGCAACGATCGCAGGGCTGTTGGTGCCCGAAGGCTGGATGTCTATTGCGCTTTTTGTGCCTGCTATGCTGGCTTTTGCCTTTCTGCTTCCATTTGCTTTTAGCGCAGGTCATCTTATTGCGGGGCCGGGAAAGCAGGCGCTATCTTCCAGTCTGCTCATGATCGCTTCTGGGCTATTAGGCCCGGCACTATCGCCACTGCTCGTGGGCATGATCAGTGACGCGGCCAGTGCGGCTTATGAAGTAAACGGTTTGCGCTGGGGAATGATGATCGTTCCTGTTGCCAGTTTACTAAGCAGCATTGCCCTACTCATCGCCAGCAACAAGATCAGGGAACACCTATCTGAAACATCTAGGCAAAATGTTCCTGCAGACATGGGCAATCACCTTTCGCTTATTAAATAACATAAATTACTGACTATAATGCAAACCTGCAAGTTTGCGATAACGGCTGATAAAGCGATGTGAACAGGTATTGTCTGGCCCTCGGGCCGACATACTGGGTAATATTTTCGGAAAAATGAAAAGTGATCAATTTGATGCCGTATGGTGGCCATCCGGCCAAAGTGGAAGAGGCAGGTTGCTTCCTTGTGAAAATGCGTTTTACATCTATCTAAAAATGAGTACCACTTTAACTGTTCGTCCGACCCTTGTCTTTTGCAGGTCAGACGATCTTGAATGGAAAGATCAGGATATGGGTTATATCACATCGTTCGGAAAGGCATTTTTTAATAAAGGCATTTGGTGCAATTTCGAGGCCATCGATCTTTTTAAAGAGCGCAACCCCATAAACATCGAATTGGATGGGGAAGATGTGCTAACACTTGCGCCGATCTTTGATAAGATATGTGGCAGCCTAGACTCCACTTATCTCTACAAGTCAGACCTGTTGCGAACCTACCTTTTCCAGATCATCCATATCGCGATCAAAATTCATCTGCAACGGACAAATATCGTCAGATCTCCTATACGCTACGTACGTCTGACTACCTGCGGCATAGACATGTTCGTCAGGATCAGACTTCGTCATAAAAAATAAATAGTTCCATACAATTAATCTTAGCAATTATGTTTAATCACAATTTTTTAATTTTTAGCGCCCGTCACTCAATAGAGGTAGCTTCCGGCCTTATTCAGGCGCTAACAGTAGTCACGGGTATTGCAATGCTGCCATTCGCCAGTAAGGCACAGAGCCAGGATAGTCTCGGCAAAAAGGTTACTGAATATGAAGCGGATAAGTTCGCCGAACGCAGACCGTTTAGCATTGACTACAAGCAATATGGCAATTATAACTCCTCGTCTACCCTAAGAGGACAAGATCTTCCGGATGGGGAGTTTACCAAATGGTCACAACTGACTGCAAGTGCCAACATTAATCTTTTGCAAAACCGCCGATGGTTAGTACAAGCCAATGGTTTTTACCGCTATGTCTCTGCTGAATATAACTTCCCGACATCCACAACCGCTACATCACAAACCGTCAGCAGGGATCTTCATTATCATACAGAGGGTCTGAGCCTTACCTATTTCTCTAAACTCTTTGGAAAGACCGTTATCTATAGTGGTAGCGTCAATATAGATTGGAGTGAACGTTCATTGGAAAGGGTTCGCGGGCTGTTTACCGGCGCTATTGTTCTAAAAGCAAACAACAGAACGAAGATCAATGTCGGAATCTTGTACACCACCGATCCAGGTACGTTTATCCGTGTAATCCCTACATTCCTTTTAGAGCATAAGTTCAATGAAAGCCTGATGGCAGATGTCTTTCTGCCACGGTATGCCTACATGCGAAAAAAAGTGTTTAGCAATGGCAGGCTTTCCGCAGGCTGGGAACTGGACCCGCAAACTACCTTCTTTCTGAACGATCTTGACGAAAACGGCACAACCTATCAGTACCGCCAGGTTGACGTGAACACGGGGCTGCTTTATGAGCACATTTTACCTGGAAGCATCATCCTGTCTTTGCGGGCCGGCGTCCGGATAAACCCATACGCACGGACCTTTGAAAAAGACCGTTCGTTCACGGATTATACCTGGGAAGGCAGAGCTGACGCTGCACCTTACGTCAATATCGGATTTTCTTTTAACCCCTTTGCGAAGCCAAAGAAGTAAGTATGCTTGGGATACAGTACACTACAAAAACAATCCAGAATCTCATTTTTTACCACATGGTAAACGACTGCTTTACGATGTGTACTATCTTTACGTGATGGAAGCGATGATAAATCTTATCCTGCAATTTGGAGACCTGAACAAACAGCAGATCGAATTTTTGCTGAGCAAGGTTGAAATGCTGAAATTCAAAAAAGATGATTACCTCTCGGAAGCCGGTAAGGTACCGCGGTATGTGGCGTTTGTGCTGGAGGGCGTGTTCCGCTTTTGTTATTATAACAACAAGGGCGAAGAGGTTACCAATTATTTTGTTGAAGAAGGCAATTTTGTAGTGGATAACGAAAAATTTGAATCGCAGCAGAATACGTCGTAATATCCGATAGCGGCGCTTTTTACCAAATGGTAAATGTTTTCATGTTGCCGTTTCCAATATTTGCCTATTCATTTAAAAATAAAAAAAGATGAGCAAAAAGATTGTATTGATAACCGGCACAAATAGTGGTTTTGGCTGGCTTACCGCACACAGCGTGGCCGCCTTAGGACATCAGGTGTACGCTACCATGCGCGATACCCAAGGGCGAAATGCTGATAAAGCCGCGGCACTTGCAGCGGTAGCAAACGTTACCGTTTTAGACGTTACCCTAACTGATGATGATAGCGTGAAGCAGGCCGTTGAAACTGTTTTGGAAAAAGAAGGCACTATTGATGTGTTGGTGAACAACGCCGGTTACGGAATGACCGGGGTGGCTGAGAGCTTTACCACGGCAGACGTGCACACCACATTTGATATTAACGTTTATGCCCCCTGGCGGATGATCAAACAGGTACTGCCCGTCATGCGCAAACAGGCCGATGGACTGATCATTAACGTGACCAGCGGTTTCGGGCGCGTATCATTTCCGTTCGCTACCATTTATGCGGCCTCTAAATTTGCGCTGGAAGGGATTAGCGAGGGCCTGCATTACGAGGTGAAACGTTTGGGTATTGATGTAGCTATTGTTGAGCCGGGCGCTTTTCCAACCGAAATGCAGCAAAAAAACAACCCCGCATCTGACCAGGGGGTATTTGAGGGATACGGCGCCATTGCCGATATACCCAACAAAATGGTAGCCGCGTTGGGCGGAGAGATGCAGGCTAAAAAACCGAACCCGCAGGATGTTGCCGATGCGATTGTAAAACTGATCAGTACCTCAAAAGGCACCCGGCCATTACGTACCGTGGTGGACCCCATAACGGGCCAGTACATTGACGCAGCCAACCAGGCCGTAGCTGAACAATTCGCCAAAGGACTGACGGTATTTGGAATGGATGAACTATTGTAAGTGGAACAGATTAAATAGGAACGGCAGTGGCGTGGGCTACTGCCGTTTTTTGTTTGTGTCTATTGTAGCATTCGGTTATGGTTGCGTTTAAGGCACTGAGGTTATTAGACAGTTACTGCTGCAGCTTCAGTTCAAGGTATTACGATACGCTGAGGGCGTAAAGTTGGTTTTTAACTTAAAGAGCCTGCTGAAAGACTGCGAGTGCTCGAAGCCGAGCAGAAAAGCAATTTCGCTTACGGATAACGCTGTGCCGGATAATTTTTCCTTTGCGGCTTCGATCAGTTTATCCTGAATGTGCTGTTGGGCCGAACGGCCGGTATGCTGCCGGATCAGATCACTGAAATATTTAGGGGTAAGGTTGAATTTGGCCGCTATTGCCGCTACACTAGGCACGCCATGTTCCGGTATGGCGTCAGTATGAACAAGGTCGTAGAGGTGCTTATCAAATTTGGCCAAGAGGGTATTGTACTTTGGCTTACGCGTGAGGAACTGCCTCGAATAAAAACGGTCAGCATAGCTCAGTATTAATTCGAGGCTGGAAATGATCACATCCTGGCTATGCTTGTCTATTGGCCGTAAGGCCTCCTTTTCAATCTGCTTGAAAACATGCTCTATGAATGCTTCTTCCTCCTCAGACAGGATCAAAGATTCCGTTACTGCATATTCAAAAAAACTGTACGACCTGATCTTGGCCTGCAACGAGGTTCCCTTGATATAATCAGGATGGACCAGCATTAAAAACCCTTCGGGGGGGATCACTTCACCGTCCTTAACAAAAGTTTGTTTAGGGGCAAAAAAAGACAAGACACCTTCGTCAAAATCGAACTCGGATTGACCGTAAATTATCTTATTACAACAACCCTTTTTGAAAGTTATCTGGTAAAAATCGGCACTGAGCTTCACACCGTCTTCAAGCTCGATTGCAGGGAAATCCTTAAATTGGAGAATAGTAAACAGCGGGTGTTTCGGTTTGGCGAAGCCCAACTGTTTATGTAGTTCAGCCAATGAATCGATATGTAAATGCGGTCGGCTTTTATTCTTCATAAGCTTAATCTTTTTTGTTCGTCCGTTTTTTAAAGGTCCTGGCGGAGCTTGCCGCGATCACCGAATTGGGTATCAGGGTAAGCAATTTAACTCCAAAGCGGTTAATACCCCCTGATACCGCAGACCTTTTTCTGTTATAATAAGCCTTAATAAATTCCTCGGCCACCTGGTCTGCTGTTTGGGTAGGTGCTCCGGCTATCAATGCGTCACCCGTTTCGTTTTTTAATGCGGCCGCTTCCATAAAGTTGGTGGAAGTAAGGCCTGGTGCAAAGAACATAACATGCACACCCAAAGGCTTACATTCCTCGTATAAAGCCTGAGAAAAAAAGCGGACGAATGCTTTGCTTGCTCCATAAAGCGCCATGTAGGGTACCGGCACAAATGAGATCAGTGAACCCATGTTGACGATTGTCCCGGCTTTCCGTTTTAGCATATCCTGCATGAATAGGTGGGTAAGACTGATAAGCGCGCCATTGTTCAGTTGCAACATATCCTCAAGGCTTTTCAGATCTGCCCCGGCAAATTCACCACCTGACCCGATACCTGCATTATTGATCAAACTGCTTACTTCAAGTCCGCGGTGTTTGCATTCCCTATATATGGCTTCGGGCGCTTGCGGGTCGAAGAGATCAGCTGTAATAAAGCCAACATTCGCATCGTATTTTTGCGATAATTCCTGGCCCAAATGCCGAAGCTTAGTTTCATTTCGGGCAACCAATGTTAGGTTCTCCTTTTTTTCGGCCAAGCGTTTTGCAATTGCTTCTCCGATGCCTCCTGATGCCCCGGTAATCAAAGTGGTTTTCATTACTTTTAATTTATATGACAAAGATATTGACAGGAAGCATCTATTTTGTAACTATAATTCCGGAACTTGTAACCAAATAACTGTAGCCGGTCCGTTGGTTTATGCAAGTTAGTTAATTCTTGAACAGATATCTACTTTACTATGAGTTTTGCAATTCAGTCATTTAAGAAAAAACCTGTATTAGATTTTAAAGGAGTAAAGAAAAAATGAGCGCAAAATGTGGGTACTGGCCTATGATTGGCAGTTGACTTTAAATAACTTAACTATTTATATCTTATTTTGACAGATGCGGAAGAACCCTTTTTATTACTTGTTCAAAATCTTTTTGGTTACAAATTCATTAAAAAAGAAATCCCTGTAGATATTGCCAATGGGTATTTCATTTTTTCCTATATACACGGTATTGTTATCTACAGAATCGATTTTATTTACATTTATGATGTACGATTTGCTGACTCTGACAAACAAACTTTTCGGTAGCAAATCATGAATAGTTTTAATATTCATTAGGGTAACCACTTTTTGATTTTCAATGTAAATGATAACATAATCTTTTAACCCTTCAATAAAAAGTATATCACTAAAATGTACTTTGAACATTCTGCGGTCTGCCCTTACGAAAATATAATCATCGGTTATATTTTCTATATTGCTGTTTGTATAGTCAGTATGGAATAATTTACAATACGTCTGGGCCTTTTCAACTGCTTTTTGAAAGCGCGCTAATTTCACAGGTTTGATCAAATAGTCAATAGCGTCGACTTCATAACTCTCAGATGCAAATTCATGAAAAGCGGTAGTAAACACCACTAAAGTTTTTTTAGGAATAGTTCTGGCAAATTCAATTCCATTCACACCTGGCATTTGAATATCAAGAAATACTAAATCAACAGCATTTTTTGCCAGAAATTCTCTTGTAGTATCTGCTCCGTTAAATGAAGCTATAGATTCTAAATTTTCTGTTTCATTAACCAATTTTTGGATTGCTTTTCTTGCTAATGGTTCATCATCTACTATTATGCAGTTCATTTTATAATTTTAAAGTTAAGGTAACGCAGTACGTTTCCGAATTGTCTTCTATTTTCAAATCATGTGAGGAAGGGAACAGGAGTTCTAATCTTCTTTTAATATTGGCCAGACCTAATCCGCCAGATTTATTAACTGCTTTTAC
>DATMSZ010000168.1:0-18743 GCA_035565175.1 Pseudosphingobacterium sp. | reverse complement strand
GATTGTTTTTAATATTAACCTGAATTCGATTATTCTTTTGCTCCAGCTGTTTCTAATATTTTTACGAGCGCTTCTTTATGATATTTACGCGCCAACTGTAAAGGCGTAAGTCCATCCTTATCAGGTATATTAATGTCGCAGCCTCCTTCAATTAGATAGTGAAGTATTTGTTGATATTTTTCACTTCCATCCGTCAATACTACCACCTCTAAAACGGCTGTCCAACCTAAATAATTAATATGGTCCTTCGGAAAATCTTTCAAACTAAGCAGATATTTAACCATTTCTGGATGTCCCTTTTCGGCTGCAGGAATCAATCCTGTTCCACCAAATCTATTTAGCAAATGGAAATCAGCACCAGCCATAACGCATAGCTTTGCTATTTCAAGGTAGCCGCTTGCTGCTGCATATAAGAACGGAGAGTTCTTAATGTCATCTTGAACATTTACATCTGCACCCGCCTTTATTAGCATACGTGCACACGAAATATGATTACCGTAAGTCGCACACATCAACGCGGTTCTTCCGTTGTTATCTCTTGCATTTACATCATTTACTTGCTTGATATAAACGGCTACTTTTTCATCTAAACCTGCTTGCGCAGCGTAAATTAATGCCTTCTCTATTTCATCCATATTCTTTTGCTTATCATTTACAAGGCTACTGTTGGCCGTATGAAGGGACAACAAGAGCATACCTATCATTATAATGCTGTTCATCTTAGTCTATTAACAACTAAAGGCAAATTTCATTGATTTATAGATCGATTTCTTACACTTAAACTACTGATTATTGTTTAATTTCTAACATCTGGCATAAGCGCTATGATGTTTGCAAGCTTGCCGTCCGAAATACCGATGGCGAAACCCCTGTATGTTTTTTAAAGAAATGAGAAAAGTAAGCGAGCTCGTTATATCCAAGAAAGAAAGCAATCTCCTGTATATCCATAGTGGTAATAGCGAGCATCCGCTTGGCTTCTAGCAGCCTTCTCTCCCGAATTAAGGTTCCTGCCTTCTGGCCTAACACTTTTTTACTAATGGTATTGAGATAGCTCGGTGTAACAAATAACTTATCTGCATAGAACTGCACATTACCTGCGATATGATAGGACGTTTCTAATAGCGTTTTAAATTTCTCGATTAAACGATGTGGGGCAGACAGTTTATCGTTGTGACTCCATTGATGATGGTGCCACCGCGATAATAAACTCAACATAATGGTTAATCGGTGATTTAAAATGCGGGTGCTATATGCTTCCTTTTTTTTTATCTCTTGTTGTATCTCGTAAATTTCGTTAGAAATTAATTTGTAGGCATCGTCCGATACGTCGATAAAAGGATTATTCCCGGGCTTGAATATCGGCCATTCACTCATCAACGCATAATTAGTAATAAAACTTGCTTTAAAGAATAGTTGATAACCTACTGTTTGTTCATCCATATTCCAGGAATGCGTTTGCCCAGGTGCAACAAAAAAAATTCTGCGGTCATACACCGCATACTCTTTTGCATCTATATTATGTATACCGCTCCCTGATGTTATACATAAAACCAAATGAAAGTCGTGTTTATGCGGATCAGACAATTTATTTTTTCCTTCTTCTTGTTGCTCAAGTACTACTAAATCTGAGAAATCAGGTTCTATAATATCTTCTATTTTCAACAATGGTATTGATTTATTTGTCTTTTTCATCACATCGTAAAATTGTAAACGACACAAAGCTATGAAGATAATAACCTATTGCATCTCTTTATTTTTGTTCAAAAGAAAACAAGACTTGTTTTTTTTATAACGGTTTTATTGGAAGAAAATTTTAATGTATTCATTTGTATTATGAAAAGAATACTTCCGCTTTTAACGCTTATGCTACTAGTTTTGTACGCTATAGCACAGCAAGTTCCTTCCGTTGATCTAATAATTAGCAACTGCAAAATCATCAACACTAACGACGGATCAATAACGCAAGGGCAGAGCGTGGTCATAAAGAATGGAAAGATCATCGATATCCAGGGTGATGGGTATTTAAAAAATAAATACCAAGCGGTCCAATATCTTCCCGCCGAAGGCAGGTATTTAATGCCCGGATTATGGGATATGCATATGCATTTCGGGGGTGGGGATACAACCCTTCATGAAAACAAAAATTTCCTTGCCTTGTATCTCGCTCACGGTGTAACCAGTATCCGGGATATGGCGGCAGATATCAGCAAAAGTGTAGTAAAATGGAGAGACGAAATAAACGAAGATCAACTTATTGGGCCTCGAATTTTTACCTCCGGCCCCAAATTAGAAGGCTATAAACCAATTTGGAGAGGTGTGCTGGAGGTTGGTACACCCGAAGAGGTTGAAAACGCTTTGGATTCCCTGCAAAAATTAAACGTCGATTTTGTAAAAATTACCGAAAACACCTTAAAACCTGATATATATATCTATGCATTGAAAGCTGTTAAAGCACGCGGACTGAAATCTTCCGCTCATATTCCTTCATCATTAACATTGAAAGAAGTAATAGACGCTGGATTAAATTCGGTGGAACATCTCGGATATGCGTACAACGCTGGAATCCCAAAAGCTACTGATCCTAAACTTCCGTCTCAATTCAATGCGGAATATGCTAAGCAACAATACAGCTATATGGCTAAGCGGCGCGTATTCATTACACCAACTTTACTTGGAAGTTACATCATTGCCCATCTGGATGAAGATCCCCATACAGACGATCCCTATTTAAAATACATTGGTCAAGGAATAAAAAACACCTATTCGTGGCGCGTAGATCGTGCTAAAAAGGCAAATGCAGAAACCATTAAACAACGTCACGAAAACTACGATAGGGTTAGTAAAGTACTACCCTTGCTAGAAAATGAAGGAGTAAAAATTATGGCCGGCACAGATGCCGGTTATTTAAACTCTTATGTCTATCCAGGTATCGGCATACATCAAGAATTGGCATTGATGGTGAAGGCAGGGTTAAGTCCGCTACAAGCCCTGCGGGCATCAGTGGTAACCCCACCTGCATTTCTCGGTTTAACGGAATATGGATCGGTTGCAAAAAACAAACGCGCTGATTTAATATTATTAGATCAAAACCCTATCGAAAATATTGAAGCCACTCAAGCTATCCATTCGGTAGTGGTTAAGGGAAAGGTATTTGATCGTCGTCAACTAGACAAACTATTGAAAGAAGTAGCAGATCGAAATGTTAGCGGTCTATAACCGCTAACGCTTCTTCCAAATTATGAATTGAACTAGTACAAATTCCAAAGACGTCTTCCAATGTTTTAATAATTTCTCTTTTACTGTATATCTCCAACGACTCCTTTCTACCGCTATCGTAACGAATATTTAGCATGTTATTATTTAATACATAGCGCCCATCATCATCTACCTTTGTAGCAATTAACTGCTTGGTAAAATGCGAATTCGGATGAGTAGACACATACCAGTTAGCAACCTCGTAATCAATAGGTTCGATAATTTCTGTATAGAAATGATAAATCGGCCTCCATTCTTTTTGTTGCAATACCTGAAGAATATAATATTTTTCCTTCTGAATAATCCGAAATATACCGTGTTGGGTTTCTTGCACGATATCGGAAGTAAACAATAAAGGCGCCGTTAAGGTCATCGAACCAAATCCAACATCTGCGATATATTGCTGGCCATCTAGCACGATTAATAACAACATATGTGTGCGCGCTGGCGTGACAGGAGAGTCGTTATTCCATACCACCCTCCCCCATAAACCACTCACCTCAAAACCGATTGTTGCCAATACTTCTTTGAGCAGTGCATTCTGCTCAAAACAATATCCACCGCGTCCGTTTTCCACCAATTTTACAAAAACATCTTCCATTTTTAAGCTTACCGGCCTACCTGTAAGCGGATTTAAATTTTCAAAAGGAATGTATTTCGGATGTAGCCGGTGTATTTCCATCAATGTTTCCAAGGTTGCCTGTGCCGCTCCTTTATAATGAATTCGGTCAAAATATGTGCTTAAATTTATCATAGTGTTTAATATCTGTTTAGTTCCAACCACCGCCCAAGGCATGATATAAGGTTATAATCGACTGCCACTTAAGCCATTGATCATTTACATGTTCCAACTGTGCGACCAAAAGATTTTGCTCGGCCAATAATACATCTGTGTAATTAATGTATGAGCTATAGTTTAATAATTTTTTGTTATAATCTACTGCCTTCTGTAACGCTTTTAATTGCTTTGTTCGTATCTCTTGCTGTGTTAAAGCTGTTTGATAAGCGTATAAAGCATCTGAAACCTCCTTACCAGCCTGTAAAACCGTTTTCTTAAATTGAAAAAATGCTGTTGTTTTTTTGACTTTTGAAATCGAGAGTTTTGTCTTATTAACACCTTTGTTAAAAATTGGTTGTGTCAATCCTCCCATAATATTTGCAAAAAAACCCGATGGTGTAAACCACTGCTGCAAGTCATAGCTTGTATATCCCGCGGAAGCAGTTATATTAAATGCGGGATAAAAATTTGCTCGAGCTGCGTTTTCATCTTCAAGTGCCATGCGAAGAGCATACTCGGTCATCTGGATATCTGGCCTATTCTGCAAAAGCTGAGAGGGAATTCCAATCTGTAAATCGGTATTTAAAGATTGATGAGTTAATGTTTGCCTTTTTATTGATGACGGAGGTACGGCCAATAGCAAGCTCAAGGCATTCTCCGTTTCTCTGATTTCACGTTTAATGGCAGGGATAGCAATCTCTGCGGCATAGTAATTTGCTTCACTTTGCACCACATCAGCTCCATTCACGACATTCGCTTCTTTCAAGGCACTTACGGTCTTCATATCTTCCTTTCTATTGCTCACAGTATTATTCAATATCAGGAGTTGTTCATCAAGCACTAGGAGTTTATAGTAAGTTTGTGCTATATCGGCAATTAATTGTGTTTGTACAGCGCGTTTAGCCGATTCCGTCTGTAACAATCCGGCTAAAGATTTTCGCTTTGCGCTCTTTAATTTCCCCCAAATATCTGCCTCCCAGCTAGCGTTTAGACCTACGTTATACTGAGTAGCATCGTTTATGATTCCATATCCTTGAGGAAATGCAAGCTTTGATTGCGTTATGCTAGCCAATCCACTAATTTCCGGTAAAAAAGCCGCCTTGCTTTGAAACAACAATGCACGAGCCTCCTCCACGTGTTGTAAGGCTATTAAAAGATCTAAATTATTTTGAAGTCCTATTTCAATAAGATTTTGAAGCACGGTATCAGCAAACATGGCTCTCCATTGAACTTGCGCCATTGTAGCAGTATCTTCTCTATGTACTGCAGTTCGATACAGGTGATCGGTATTTACTACCGGACGTTCATATTCGTTGGTTATTCCGCAACTTGTCAACATCAGTAGTGTGCTAAATAGCCATATATAGTTATTCTTGGTCATAATTTTACTTATTAAGGATCGATTTACCACTAATTTTTTCATGTAAGGCTTGAAAGATCACAAAGAGTGTGGGGATCACGAATATTCCAAAAACTGTTCCTATTAGCATACCGCCAACCGCCGCAGTTCCGATAGAGCGATTACTCAATGCACCCGCACCTGTAGCCACCATCAAGGGTAGTAAACCAAAAATAAATGCGAAGGAAGTCATTAAAATAGGTCTCAATCTGAGAGTAGCTGCTGTAATGGCAGCCGTTACCAGGCTCTTACCCATATTTCTGTACATTAATGCAAATTCTACTATTAGAATTGCATTTTTGGCCAATAACCCAAGCAGCATAATTAAACTGATCTGTAAAAAAATATTATTATCCAGACCAAACAGTCGGGCAAAAAGAAATGCTCCCGCCAAGCCTATCGGCAACGATAAAAGAATGGATAAAGGAAGAATATAACTTTTATACTGTGCGCTTAATAAGAAATATATGAATATTAAACTTAAAAAGAATATTAATACTGTCTGTCCACCGCTATTTAGTTCTTCTCGACTCAGGGCGGAAAACTCATAACTATATCCTTGCGGCAAAGCGGTGTGCGCTACTTCTTGGATCGCCTTGATAGCATCGCCCGAGCTAAAACCTGGCTTTGGAGAACCGGTTACGGTTGCAGCTGTATAGAGATTAAAACGATTGACAAACTCTGGTCCGTAGGTCTTTTTTATACTAATAAATTCCGAAACGGGTGTCATTTCATTATTCGCCGTACGAACAAATAGTTTATCGATTGACTCTTTATTCACGCGTTGATCTATTTCCGATTGAACCATCACCTTATATTGCTTACCAAAACGGTTAAAATCAGAAGCATAAATACCTCCTAAATACCCCTGTAAAGCAGCTAGTACAAGCGCGGGCGACAATCCTGCCTCTGTTGCTTTGGCTACATTAACTTTCACTTCATATTGAGGGAAACCTATATTAAAAGGTGTAGCTGCATACTGAATTTCAGACCGCCTATTTAAACTGTCCATAAATTGCCCGATAACTTGGTTAAATTGCTGATAACTCTCGCCTGTTTTATCCTGAAGCTGGAATTCAAAACCGTCGTTGTTGCCAAAGCCTTGTAAAGTTGGTGCAGCAAAGAATATGATCTGCGCATCTTTAATACTTGCTGTTTGTGCAAACAACCGTTCAACTACACGCTCAATATGATGGGCATCTCCCCTCCTGCTTTCCCAATGTTTCAGTCTTATAAAAATCGCCGCATAAGAACTTCCCGTACCACTTATTAAATCCATTCCAGCCAATCTCGATGATAACTCCACTTCTGGCATGGTACGCGCGATGCTATCCACTTTATCGGCAATTTCTTCTGCATGCTGTAAAGTGGTCGCCGGGGGTAGAATAATATTGCCGTAAATCGAACCACTATCCTCATTAGGCACAAAACCCGTGGGTGTTGTTTTTATCAGGAATGCAAGTGCTAAAACGAAAAGCGCTACAATACCAACACTTAACCATTTCCGTTCGACAAGAAGGGTGATCGCCGTTTTATAACGTTTTACCATGGCGTTAAAAACAATATTAAAGCTCCTGTAAAATCGCTGTAAAAATGAATCCCCCTTTTGTAAATGACGATCGCCAGGCACTTTCAGGAAAAGCGCACACAAAGCCGGACTTAGCGTTAGGGCATTAACAGCAGAAATAATAATAGCTATTGCTAAGGTAAGACCAAATTGTTTATAAAAAACACCTACTGAACCTGTAACGAACGTTACAGGCACGAATACCGCTGCCATAATAAGTGTAATAGAAACAATGGCTGTACTAATTTCACTCATTGCTTTTACAGTGGCCTCTTTAGCCGACGATGCTCCCTCATCTAATTTCGCATGTACTGCTTCTACCACTACTATTGCATCGTCAACGACGATCCCAATGGCTAGCACTAAAGCAAATAATGTTAATAGATTAATCGTAAAGCCAAAGAGTTTCAAAAAGAAAAAAGTTCCAATAATTGCAACAGGTACCGCGATAGCTGGTATCAATGTAGATCTGAAATCTTGAAGAAATATAAAAACCACTAAGAAAACAAGTATAAATGCTTCTATAAGCGTATGTATCAACTTGGTAATAGACGCGTCCAAAAATTCGTTCGCATTGGAGTAAATACCAAATCGCATGCCTTGGGGAAAGTCTTTAGAAGCTTCTTTCAATATTGCTTCGCATTGTTTAATGATATCATGAGCATTGGAACCTGCCGTTTGACTTATAGATACGTAGGTAGCATGTTTACCCTGCGCCGTCATACTACTAGCGTAAGACAGCGCTCCAAGTTCGATGGTAGCGATATCCTTAAGTCTCAGAAGATGTCCATTTTCAGCTCCTTTTAAAACGATATTACCAAACTGTTCGGGCGTTTCCAACCGGCCTGTATATTTCAACACATATTGATAGGTTTGTTCACTATTTTCTCCAACCTTGCCAGGAGCAGCTTCCAGATTCTGCTCGTTCAACGATCGGATTACGTCGGACGGCATCAATCCATATATGGCCATTACATCTGGTTTTAACCATATACGCATACTATAGTCCTGTCCGCCATAAACCGTAGCATCACCTATTCCATCTATTCGTTTAAGCTGCGGCATCACATTAATTCTTAAATAATTATCTAAAAACTTTTGATCATACCTTCCATCACTACTGAAAAGTAAAAAGCTGAAAATTTCACTGCTTAATCGCTTGGTAGTGGTAATACCGGTCTTGATAACCTCGGCTGGCAATAAACTTGTTGCTTTTGCCACTCGATTTTGCACATTTACAGCAGCCATATCCGGATCAGTACCTTGCTTAAAATTAATTGTGATAACAGCACTCCCATCGTTGCTCGCTTTAGAAGTCATATAAGTCATATGCTCAACGCCATTAATTTCCTCCTCCAAAGGAATAATAACACTTTTCATTACCACATCAGCATTGGCACCTTGGTAAGTGGCAGAAACCTGAACAGTAGGGGGAGCAATTTCGGGATATTGGGAAATGGGTAATGTTGCTAGACCCAAAATTCCTAAAATAACAATGATAATGGAAATCACTGTGGATAAAACGGGATTATCTATAAATTTCTTTAACATAAAAATCAATTATAATGATCACTATTTCTTTAGCATTGGTTTTATCTGCTTCCCATCTTGGAGTCCCATGATCCCTTCCAGCACGAGATGATCTCCTGCTTGTAGCCCTTTCATAACCACATACTGGTCTTTTAATGGGAGATCCATTACTTGTATTTCACGGCTTTTTACAAGGCCTTGCTTATTTACCGTATATACAAACAGTTTGCCTTGAATATCTTGTACGACCTTGGCTGGAATTAATAGGGCATTCTTGATTTCAGTAGGAATTTTTAATACCGCGCTTGCTCCACTTTTTATCAGCAGTGCTGGATTCGGAAAGGTAGCCCTCAAGTTAATGGAACCTGTCTCTGTATTAATCAATCCTCCTATCGTTTCTATTTTCCCACCTTGTGGGTACTCCTTGCCATTTGCCAGTATTAATTTCACCTCGGGAAGCTTCTTAAGTTTTTCTTGCAAATGCTCTCCTTCACGCGCATCCATAAAATCTAAAAACTGCCGCTCATTAAAAGAAAAGTAGGCGTGTATCTTAGCAATATTCGAGACGGTTGTTAATGGTTGCAGAGAAGTGCTGCTTACTAAGCTTCCTATCTTATAGGGCAGGTTGCCAACCACTCCTGAAACAGGACTCTTGATAAGTGTATAAGCTACATTGGTTCTGGCATTTATCAAGTTGGCCTTGGCTTGCTGTAATGCCGCCTCTTTCGTGGCCAATAAGTTGGCAGCCTGTTCTAACTCATATTTACTAATAATATCTTCATCCACTAAGGGTTTTGTCTTGTTATACTGCATACGAGCGGTACTTACATCGGCTGTAGTACTGGCTATGGCAGCGCTCGCTGTACGAACTTCCTGTTCATATTGAGGAGCATAGATTTTAAACAAAGCCTGTCCCTCTTTAACCTGTTCACCCTCATCGACATATATCTTTTCGACAAAGCCATCAACTTTAGGTCGAATTTCAATATTCTGCTCGCCTTTCAAGACAGCAGGGTACTCTTGGTATACTTTGATCGATCGCAGATTTAATACACTAACGGGGTATTGTTGTAAGTTATCTAATTGTTCTTCTTTTCCTGAACTTTGTTTGCAACTAGTGAAGCCAAAAGCAACGATTGCTATTAACCAGTAATCTATATATGTTTTCATTTGATATTGTTTTATTTTCTTTTTCTCTAGCGTATGGCAAAAGGCGTCCCCATCCAAAAAAAGACTTTTTTTGAATGCTATAGCTTTCGCTATTTCATTATTAAAATCTAAGGTTAACCTTAGGGAGTGCCCCCACATTGGCTATTTTTCCCTAACCGGCCGTATTGAGGTGCTTTTAATGTATGGAAGCAAAACTGCTACAAATACTTTTTATTCTAAACATGGTAAAATTTATTATTAATAACATAAAGGTATGGTATATTTGGACTAGCGTTGGTACCCAGATAATAGAAAGATGATAGTCCAACATTTAGTTATTCAATCTTGTTTCATAGGCAATTATTTTAGTTTATGGGCCAAAGTTAGTACATTTGCTTATTAAACCAAGTAATTACTTTGTTTATTATGAGTCATAATTTAGAAGATTACGATAGCGCCTTATGGCTGCTTAAAAAAAAGGGGCCTCAAATATTGGCTGATGTGGCCTCTGAGCTACAGATTACAACAGAAGGGGCACGCTTTAAGTTACAGAAACTAGCTACTGAAGGTCTTGTGGCGTCCACCACTAAAGCGAAAGGTCGGGGTCGTCCCCAACAAATTTGGACATTAACAACGGCTGGACATGCTCGTTTTCCGGACACACATGCTGATCTTACTGTTAAGCTAATTCAGCTTATTCGTACCAGTCTGGGAGAACAGGCATTGCAAGTTGTTATTGACGAAAACGAAAAAAGCGGTACGTTGAAATATATGGACCTTCTAGACGACTGTACCAACCTAGAGGACAAAGTGAACAGATTGGCAGAAATCCGTAATAAAGAGGGATATATGGCCGAATACCAAAAGTGTGAAGATGGTTACTTACTCATTGAAAATCATTGCCCTATTTGTGCCGCAGCGCAAACCTGTCAAGGTTTCTGTCAGTCGGAACTCCATACTTTTCAGAAAGTGTTAGGAGAAAATGTAAACATTGAACGCGTTGATCACATACTTGCGGGCGCTAGAAGGTGTGCCTATAAAATATTCGTTAATTAAAGGAGCACGTAGATTCAACAAGGTAAGCACCCTCTAACCGATAAATTAAGACTGCGGCAATTTATGGGCAGCCTACATGTTATGTACAGATGAGAAGAATCATTTATTTACTTTTTTCTTTAATAATAGTGCTCGGTTGTATTCCCAGTTCATTTGAGCTATGTTAAGAACTGAAATACCCTGTGGACACTCCACCTCACAGGCTTCTGTATTGCTACAATGACCGAAGCCCTCTGTGTCCATTTGGGCTATCATGCTAAGAACTCTATCCAAACGTTCTTCTTTACCCTGAGGCAATTTAGCTAGATGCGCAATTTTAGCAGCTGTAAAAAGTGCAGCGCTCCCATTTTTGCAGGTGGCGACACAAGCACCGCAACCGATACACGCAGCGGAGTCAAAAGCAGATTCAGCTATAGGATGAGATATACGGGTTGTATTAGCTTCAGGAGCTTGTCCCGTATTTACACTTATATAGCCACCAGCACCAATGATGCGATCAAACGCAGATCGATCTACCTTTAAATCTTTCTTGATCTTAAAAACCTGACTTCTGAAAGGTTCTACAACAATTGTATCTCCATTTTTAAATGTGCGCATATGCAGTTGGCAAGTAGTTACATGCTCCAGGGGTCCATGCGCTACTCCATTTATCATGATCCCACATTGTCCGCAGATCCCTTCCCTACAGTCATGATCAAACTCTACCGGGTCTTCGCCTTTTATAATCAGTTGCTCATTCAAAAAATCGAGCATTTCCAGAAAAGACATGTGTTCACTTACGCCATCTAATGCGTAGTCAATAAGTCTACCATGATCGGTTTCATTTCTTTGCCTCCAAATTTTAAGTTGTACTTTCATTGTTTAAATTTTATCAAATTCTTCTTAACTCTTTGAGTATTATACACCTTTCTAAAACCTACAATAAGCTATTTATAACTTCTTATTGTAGGTTTTATCTCTTGAAAATCAAGTAATTCCTTATAAAGAGTAGCTTCGCCAGGTCCTTTATATTCCCAAGCAGCTGTATAAGAAAAGGCATCATCATTTCTCATTGCTTCCCCATCGGGTGTTTGATATTCCTCTCTAAAATGCGCACCACACGATTCATTTCGCGAAAGGGCATCTATGCACATTAACTCAGCTATTTCCAAGTAGTCCATTACCCTACCTGCTTTTTCGAGCTCCCCATTTGGCTCCTCTGCGTTTCCCGGAATACGCACACGCTTAAAAAATTCAGCTCGGAGATTTTTAATTCCCTCAATAGCTTCTTTCAATCCGGTAGCGTTCCTCGAAAGACCACACTTATCATAAAGAATTTTACCCACACTTTTATGAAAATAATCGGTTGGTAGATCGCCATTTACATTTAAAAGATCTATTATTTGTTTTTTAACAAGACGTTCGGCCTCCTCAAAAGCAACCGTTTCGGTATTTATGGGACCGCTATGAATTTTATTTGCAAGATAATTCTGTAACGTGTACGGAGCGATGAAATAGCCATCTACACAAGCCTGTAATAATGAATTTGCCCCTAAACGGTTCGCTCCATGATCAGCGAAATTTGCTTCACCAAGCGCAAACAGACCGTCAATAGTAGTCATTAACTCATAATCAACCCATAAACCGCCCATAGAAAAGTGTGCGGCAGGAGAAATCATCATAGGTTCTTTATAAGCATCATAACTGGTAATTTTTTTATACATATCAAATAGATTACCATATTTCTCTTTAATCTTTTCCGCTCCCTGTTCTTTTATCGCTCGTGAAAAATCTAGATAAACAGCATTCTTTTCTTCTCCAATTCCGAAACCAGCATCTATGCGTTCTTTCGCCGCCCTTGATGCAATATCTCGAGGAGCCAAATTGCCAAATGCAGGATAACGCCGTTCCAAATAATAGTCGCGCTCTTCTTCAGGTATATCATTGGCTTTCCTTGTCTCTCCCTTCTTCAAGGGAACCCAGATTCGTCCATCATTTCTCAAAGATTCCGACATAAGTGTCAGCTTAGACTGATAGGCTCCCAGCTGTGGTAAAGAGGTAGGATGAATTTGTGTCCAACTCGGGTTTGCCATAAGTGCTCCTTTTTTATGCGCTCTCCATATGGCCGAACCGTTACAACCCATGGCCAAAGTAGATAGGTAGTATATTTTTCCAAATCCGCCAGTAGCTATAATAACGGCATGAGCTGCGTGTCTTTCAATAGCGCCTGTATCAAGGTTACGAGCGATGATCCCCTTTGCTTTACCATCCTCAACAACGAGATCGAGCATTTCATGCCGTGCATATAATTCGACACCGCCCATGTTAACCTGTCTCATTAATGCTTGATAAGCTCCCAAGAGGAGCTGTTGACCAGTTTGCCCCCTCGCGTAAAATGTTCGGCTCACCTGTACTCCACCAAATGATCGATTGTTCAAATAGCCTCCATATTCTCTTCCAAATGGCACCCCTTGCGCCACGGCTTGATCTATTAAATTGAGTGAGCACTCTGCCAATCGATAAACATTTGCTTCCCGCGCTCTGAAATCGCCTCCTTTTAAGGTATCTACAAACATTCGATATACACTATCTCCATCATTTTTGTAATTTTTTGCTGCATTTACTCCTCCTTGGGCTGCCACGGAATGTGCTCTTCTCGGTGAATCCTGAAAGCAAAACGACTTAATCTTATACCCCATCTCAGCCAAAGAAGCCGCTGCAGCGCTTCCTGCTAAACCTGTTCCAACTACAATAATGCTTAGTTTCTTCCTGTTAGCCGGATTCACTAATTTTGCTTGTTGCTTATAACGGGCCCACTTCTCTGACAGCGGACCTTCCGGTATTTTTGAATTTAAGTCCATACTAGTGTTGATTTAAATAAACATAAATAGGAATAGCTATGAATCCGATGGTGATACTATAAGTATAAATAAGACCTATAATTTTTAGTAAACTCACGTATCTGGGATGATAAACTCCCAGTGTACGTGTTGCACTGTAAACACCATGTCTTAAGTGGTAACCCAGTGCAATCATACTAATGCTATACACAACAACATACCAACCTATAGAGAAAATTTTTACCACAACAGTATACAAGTCTTTTCTTCCATTTAAGTCGAGCGGAATGTCACCAAACTTATAAACGTACCAGAAATTAGCTAGATGGATGATTAGAAAAACCAAAATGACAGTTCCCAAAAAGCCCATGTTCCGACTTTCCCAGGCACTTGCCCGCGCTCTTTTATCGGGCCTGTAAAACCCACCTGCCTTTTTATTTTTAAAGGTTATAATGAGTGCTAAAATAGCATGTCCTAACAAGCTAAGATATAACACATAAGAAATAATAGTTATTAAAATATTTCCAGATAATAATTCCGAATAATAATTAAACTGCGGTTGACCTCTATCGGCCGGCAAAAAGAGTTGTAAATTTCCAAGTAAATGAATAATTAAAAAGAAGCACAGAAAAAGACCTGTGAGTGTCATTAGTAGCTTTCGTATCAGGGTTATGTTTAACATTTTATTTATTTTTTTACTCCTAGTAAATACCTAATAGTTTCCACCATAAAAACCCTACACCCATATATATAAACATTAGAATTAAACCCGTCTCCAGTCCTTTAATCCACCAGCTCTTAATGTCTACGAACCCACTACCAAAAAACACAGGCGCAGGCCCATGACCGTAGTGGGTAAGCGTACCATAAAGAGATCCCGTGAATCCTAACATAAATGCCAGTAAAAGCGGGGGAATACCTAATGAAACGCCTACACCTAAAAGAGCAGCATACATAGCCGCCACATGGGCGGTAGCACTGGCAAATAAATAGTGACTAAAAAAATAAACGCCTATTATTACAGGAAAGGCCACCTGCCAAGATAGCGCTCCTATTTCTTTTTTCACTAAATCGCTGAACCATCCTATAAAGCCAAGTTCATTTAATGAGCTGGCCATCATTACGAGTGTGGCAAACCAAACAATGGTATCCCATGCGCCCTTTTCAGCTTTAATATCTTCCCAGGTCAATACCGAGGTTAATAAGAGAAGTACCAAACCGATAAAAGCAGTTGTAGTAGCATCGATACCAAACAGATCGCCGGTAATCCATAAAAATAAAAGAATTACAAAGGCCAATAACATTAACCATTCGTCGCGCGAGATTTTCCCCATTTCTTTTAGTTGTTGTGCAGCCATCTTAGGTGCATCCCCAGTAGATTTCAATTCTGGTGGATAGGTTTTGTACAAAATAAAAGGGATCACAAAAAAAGAGACTAATCCGGGAATTAAGGCGGCTAACATCCACGAAATCCAGGTAATATGAATACCTAGATTAGCAGCGAATTTTTGGCACATTGGATTACTTGCTGTTCCGGTAAGAAACATCGAAGAAGCTATCAAATTTATGTTATAACAATTAAGCGTTAAATAGGAGCCTAATTTCTTATGCGTTTCGGGCTTTTCCGGCAATGAGCCAAAACTAATAGCCATTGACTTCATGATTGGATAAATTATTCCACCCCCACGGGCAGTGTTACTCGGTATGGCTGGTGCCAACACCAAGTCTGCCAATCCGAGTCCGTATGCCAATCCCAGCGATGATCTACCAAAGATTCGAATAAATAAAAAAGCAATCCGCTTACCCAAGCCCGTTTTGATAAAGCCACGCGCAATAAAAAAAGAAATACCAATTAACCATATGACCTTGTCGCCGAAACTTTTCAATGATAATGTGATAGATTTCCCGGGATCTCCCGGGGCTAATATCTGAAATAAAGCTATAGCAGCGATGGCTAGCATACACATAGTGCCCATGCTTGCAGCCTTAATAATAATACCCAGTATTGTTGATAAGAAGATAGCAAGCAAGTGCCATGCCTGTTCGTTTACACCTTCAGGAGGTGGAATAAACCATAAGATAATGCAAAAGATTACCGTTATAAACAAGCTTACAAGGTTAATTTCCTTTTTCATAAATATGTTTTTTAGTAAAGAATAACTTAATTATAATCTAGATTGTAATTGAATAATGCAGAGATTATTGTTATAAGTCGAAGTATTTGGAATTTCGTGCGCATAGTAATCCATCTGAAAGGCAAGTTGAATCCGCGCGTTATAATTCTTCAAAAATTCAAAACTAATCATCGGGACAAAGCTTCTTCGCTTGTTAGATGCACTTTTAAAATTAGGATCAAACTCCTCATAACGGCAGGAAAGCTCGATAGAGCTTAAACGATGGTAATCAATTGCATAGCGTAAATTTGGTAGTACATACCAGCCGCGCATTTGATAATCGTTTATATTTACCGGACGGATAGCGCTATCTGTATTAAAGTATAAATTATGATTATTTCCTTGTTTCCCTTCGATTTGCATTTCTAAGGAAAATTTTCCGGCTAAGTGAAAGTCACCTGTTAGATCTATTCCCGCCGCATAAACGGATTTTTTAAACACCTTCCCTCCTCCTCCATTTAACCCTAAATTTACTTGATACTTTTTCGATAAACCCAACACTACCCTTCCCGTCACTTGTTTGCCATTATCCTTATCATTTACCTGATTACGACCGTTTCCGTTAAACACCGTCAGCGCATAAGATACAGGAAGAGAACCTTCGTCATACTTACCTGTCAGGCCAACACCTACCTGAAAGCTCTCCCATCCATTATTTCCGAATTCATAATATTGATTAGAAAAGTCAATTGATTTGATAATATCGATAGGATAAGTGTTTTCTAACCCAAAACCTGGCCGGAATTGCCCGCCAATTAAAGATAGGTATTTGTTAATTTTGTAAGATATATAAGCATTTTCTAACACTTTGTTTTTAGGATCAGATTTGAAATCTGCTAAGTTCAGTAGAATATTGACCTCTGTGCGATCGCTTATAATAGCAGTGGTTGCAAACCTAATTCGTTTGAGATCAAATGTATTATTCACAAAATCTCCCGTTTGATGGTGTTTACCATTTACATCAACACGGTCATGCAGTCCTATGACGTAACGTCCCTGAAAAAGTCCTCGAAACTTTATTTTAGGTTGAGGAAGTTGTTGCGACAAACTATCAGAAAGAGTTTGCGTTTGAGAAAAAGCATTTCCACTTAACAACAATAGGTATAAAAAGACACATTTAAAGGAGTAGTAAAAAGTTCTCATCATAATCAAGATTTAATGTCAACTACTGGTTACAATGGCAAGAACAAAGAAACAATAAATTTGTTACAATGATTAAAAAAAAAATGAAAAAACGAATATCGTTGAGTTGTTGAATGGGAAAATTCTTAATTAGTTGAATAGTTGAGTTGCCAACTAGTTAAACCGTTAAGTAGTCGAATGAGTGAATTATTAACTAATTGAATAGTCATTAGGCAAGTTAAAACTCCGGATAACTCACAACTCGTAACTCATAACTAATGTAGTCTTGATACTTGATACTCATATCTTGATACTGCCATATCATGGCCTCATAAAGCCCAACCCGAACGCCGTTCCAGCCCCTAATACAGCTCCCGCCGCAACGTCAGATGGATTGTGCACACCCAAGTACATCCTAGAATATCCTACGGTACCTGCCCAAATAAAAGAAGGTGCTATTACATACCATTTTGGATAAGCATGCGATAAGGCAGTAGCTGTGCTAAATGATGCTGATGTGTGCCCCGAAGGAAAAGAATAACTAGTTGGCTCATAAACTGCTTTAAATCTAATATGGGCTATAAAAGGCCTTTCTCGCCTGAATATTTTTTTTAATGCAAAATTCAACAAGGCAGTGGTAGCGGTACTGCTTGCCACATAGGCAGCATTTTGGCGCATTCCCTTGTCTCCGTCAATAACCCCTGCGATAAATAGTCCAGCTGGAATGGCAGCATTTACATAATTGTTAGCATCAGAGATAACCCGCATGACCTTGGTTTGCTGAGTAGTACGTTTCGCAGCTAAGCTTTCCAAAATCCTTAAATCTATTTTATCGATGGCAGACTGCGCACCAACGGCATTATATGTAAAAAAAACAATTAAAAAGGCCCAGACTTTCATCAAGTAATCAAGATTTAAGTTCAAACATAACCAAATTGCCTCGATCGAACAAATTCGGCTAAATCACAACATACATAAAAGATCCAAAATACCATTGGTACAAAAAAAAAGATCTTCAACCGGGGAGATTGAAGACCTTTAACTAACCAATTATAAACCTAAATTATGATGACACAAAGATAGTGTACAAAAAACACTATGACAAATAAAATTTGTAATTTATTTGTCACGTTAAACTTATTCTACACTAAATTCCCCATCGGCCGTGATTCTTATTTCTTCCCCTAGCATCTGCGCCGGAAATTTGGTGCCGAATGCGAAATCCGAACGGTTCAAACTACCTGACACATTAAAGCCAGCAACTTGTTTTTTGCTCTTTGGATTCGTAATTGTTCCCCTGTACCATAGTTCTAATTGAACAGGTTTAGTTATACCATGCAAGGTAAGATTACCAGAAAGCTTGTACTTCCCGTCGCTTATTTTTTCAAGATTGGTGCTTTTAAAGGATAAATCCGGAAATTGATCCACATCAAAAAAATCAGCACTCCTTAAATGTTTATCGCGTTGTTCAACACCTGTATTCACAGAAGCTGTTTTCGCGGTGAAATTAAATACCGCATCACTAAAATCTTCTTTTGCGGCTGTAATGTTCGCTTCAAATGTTGTAAACGCACCTGAAACAGTCGAAATCCCCATATGGGTAATATCAAATTTAACCTGTGTATGTGCTTTGTCTGCTTTCCAAATTGATTGGGCAAAACTTGTTAAGGAGGTCGCTGCTAATAGCAGGAAAATTAGTAGTTTTTTCATATTGAATTTTTTGATTATTTATGGATTAACATATTATCCTTAATATTACTCAAAAGAAATCATTTATCGTTTAATAAACCAAATATTGCGCCGATTTGTTTAAATTTAAAATGAGTTAACCTATGTTCAATGGACTATTAAACACTTAATCTATCAGGTAAAAAAACAGGTAAAACCCATATAG
>DATMSZ010000167.1:0-8805 GCA_035565175.1 Pseudosphingobacterium sp. | reverse complement strand
AATGGAACGGTGACAGTGAACCCTGACGGCACGGTTGAATATACACCGAACCCAGGTTATACCGGACCGGATACCTTTGAATATACCGTGGATGATGAGGAAGGCAATCCATCCAACCCGGCAACAGTAACGGTGCGTGTGAACGAAGGACCGACAGCGATAGATGATAGCACCAGCACTAATCCCGGAACACCGGTAACCATTCCTGTATTGGCGAATGATAAAGAGAAGAACAGTCCACTGGATGTAACCACAGTTAAATTGGTTGATCCATTGAATGGCGATCTTGTAAACAGGGTAACTATACCGAACGAAGGGGTTTACGAAGTGAATTCGACTACAGGAGGGGTAACCTTTACACCAGAAGCAGGATTTACGGGTGTCACTACGCCGGTACAATACAGGGTAGAAGATCAGAATGGCGGACTGTCGAATCCTGCTACAATTACAGTAACAGTAAACGAAGGACCGACAGCAGTGAATGATAGTACCAGCACAAACCCTGGTACACCAGTGACGATCCCTGTATTAACAAATGATACGCCAGGTGATAGTCCAATCGATCCATCAACAGTGACGATCACTACGCCACCAACACATGGTACGGTGACGGTGAACCCTAATGGAACGGTAATATACACACCGGAACCTGGATATTCTGGACCGGATGAGTTTGAATACACGGTGGATGATGAGAACGGTGTTCCATCGAATCCTGCAAAAGTGGTAGTAACGGTGAATCCTCCGGTAACACCGCCGACAGCTGTGAATGATAACACCAGCACAAATCCTGGTACACCAGTGACGATCCCTGTATTAACAAATGATACCCCAGGTGCTAGTCCGATCGATCCATCAACGGTGACGATCACTACGCCACCAACACATGGTACGGTGACGGTGAACCCTAATGGAACGGTAATATACACACCGGAACCAGGTTATACCGGACCAGACGAGTTTGAATACACAGTAGATGATGAGAACGGTGTTCCATCGAATCCTGCAAAAGTGGTAGTAACGGTGAATCCTCCGGTAACGCCTCCAACAGCAGATGACGATGAAACGACTACGGATGGAGATACTCCAGTAATCATACCAATATTGGATAATGATACGGAAGGTACTAACCCGATCGATCCTTCAAAAGTGAAGATCACTAGGCCTCCAGTGCATGGAACAGTTGAGGTGAAACCTGACGGAACCATTGTGTACACACCGGCCCCAGGTTATACCGGGCCAGATGAGTTTGAGTATACCGTGGACGATGCGAATGGTGTTCCATCAAATCCAGCGAAGGTGAAAATAACGGTTAATGCAGGGCCGAAGGCAATAGATGATGAAGCTACCACTATGTCGGCAGTTCCTGTTAAGATTGCCATCCTTAACAATGATGAACCAGGTAGTTCTCCATTAGACGTTGCAACGGTAGAGATCGTGAACGCGCCACAAAATGGTACGGTAACGGTGAACCCTGACGGCACTGTAACGTATACCTCTAATAAAGGATACTTAGGAACCGATAGATTTACCTACCGCGTGAAAGACCAAAGGGGGCTATGGACAAATGTGGCGAACGTTGTGATCGAAGTGACCGCCAATCCATTGTTTATCCCGAACTTCTTTACACCGAATGGTGACGGACAGAATGATGTATTCGAGATCGTGGGTATTGAGGCTTACGACAGAGTAGAGTTGTTCATCTTCAACCGCTGGGGTGACGAGGTCTACAATAATCCTAACTATATTAATAATTGGGATGGTAGCAACTTAAATGAAGGTACTTACTATTACCTCGTAAAATTAAGAAAAGAGGGTAGAGAGGAGACGATGAAGGGATGGGTATTATTAAAGAAACAGTAGTTCAAACTGGATATAGGGTCGTAAGGGTTGGTCGCTAAAAATAGCCAACCCTTACAAATTTGCCAAAGCTGAAATATAAATACTATGGATAAGCAAAACATAAAGAAGATATTAATCGTTAGCCTGCTCGTCTTTGGCCTGTTAAAGGTACAAGCGCAACAGAACGTCCAGTTTACTCAATACATTTTCAACTCGTTGAGTGTAAACCCCGCTTATGCCGGATATAAAGAAGAGTGGTTCGCGCAGATGGCATTAAGAAGTCAGTGGTCGGGACTTGATGGCGCTCCAAAAACAGGACAGGTTTCGATAGATGGTGTATTGGGGGCCCGTAAAACAAACGGTGTAGGTTTGCAGATTACTGCCGATCAACTGGGGGCGCAGAGTGCAACATCCATATATGCAAATTATGCTTATAGACTACAGCTGAACGATGAAGATAGTCAGCGCTTAAGTTTCGGTGTAGGCTTGGGTGCCACACAATATGGTTTAGATGGCAATAAGTTGCAAGGTGTTAGTCCGAATGACCCGCTAAGGCCCGCAGGCAAGATCAATAGTTTTGTTCCGGATCTTCGCTTTGGAGTATATTATTATACCGCCAAATGGTATGCAGGTGCTTCGGTAATGGATCTTCTTTCAGGTGATCAATCCAATAATATCTTTCGTTGGGATGGCAATACCACTTCCAACTTAAAGCGGAAACGTCACATGTATCTTTTAGGAGGTGCCATTTTTAAATTATCCGAAGATACGAGATTGCGATCGAGCTTATTGATAAAGGAGGACTTTCGTGGACCAACGGATTTCGACTTAAATGCGATGTTTATTTTCGGACAGCGTGTATGGCTAGGAGCGAGTTACCGAATGGGTGTTAACATAGGTGGTAAAGATTATGACGAAGGACAAGACCTGAGAAGTAGGAATGCGGTGGCGGGAGTAGCGCAGTTTTTCGTAACGGAGCGGCTACGTATCGGATATTCTTATGATTATATTTTGAGCCGTTTAAGTTCGGTGCAAAATGGTACCCATGAAATAACCATTGGTGTGACTATTCCTGAACGTGTTCGTCGATTAATCAGTCCAAGGTTCTTTTAAAATTATAAGGGGATAAGGAAGTCGATGCTAGAGATAACCGTGATTTTTTGTTTAGAGGAGCCAAAAGGCGCCATCGGCTCGATACACGTCCGCCCGCTAGCCGATGACATTTTATATCACGAACAATACGCATATATATAAATAATAGAAGATTAATTATTAAGGGGTGTTGAAAAAAAAGTCGATTATGAATAAATATACTACGCTATATGTCCTGTTAAGCTGCCTTTTGATGGTGGGAAAGGTTTTTGGTCAAGACCAACCAAGCCTACGTTATAAGGCTGATCTGCTGTTCAGTAAATATGAGTTTGCAGAAGCGGCTAAACTTTATCAGGCACTGGTTAAGAAACCGGATTATGAACTGGAAGACTTAGAGCATTTGGTTGGGTGTTATTGGAAGATGAACGACTATGATGCCATGGAACAATGGTATAAGAAAGTAGTGGACGACCCTAGAAGTACCCCTGAACATTTATTAACTTATGGGAAAATACTCAAAGCCAATGCTCGTTATGAGGATGCTAAAAAAGTGTTCAATGATTACATCGCAAAAAATGGTAAGAGCGATCAAGCAGCACGAGAAATAGCGGGATGCGATTCCGCCCTCAGCTGGAAAGCAAAACCGACTTCGCATAAAATTGTGAATGAAGAGGGTGTGAATACTGCTTTCGCAGAATTTTCAGCTGTACGTTTTCTAGATACGGTTTACTATATCGGCGAACCTAGTACAGAGGCCGTAAAAAAGAAGAAATATAATGGTTGGACAGGCCATACATTTCTACATATTTTTTCATCGACGTTTAATGAGGGGATGCATCTAGCGAATCCCAAGTTAGCTGATGCGGAATACCATCATGAACGTTATCATGTTGGACCTGTTATTGGAAATAAAGATGGATCTACCTTATATCTCACTCGCACATACCCCGGAAAGGCTGCGCAGGTGACAAGAGAAAATCGGCGAAACTACCACACTAACAACGTGCAGTTATATATTTATAAAAAGAATGCCAAAGGTAGGTGGGAAGGTGTACCGTTTAAATATGACAATGTAAAAGAATATTCTATTGGGCATGCTGCTTTGAGTACAGATCAAAAAACCTTATATTATGTGTCGAATATGCCGGGCGGTTTAGGTGGAACAGATATATGGTATTCGGAGCTATATGACGATGGAACCTGGGGTAGACCAGTAAATGCTGGTCCGAATATCAATACCAGCGAGAATGAAATGTTTCCTACCATTGCTCCAGATGGAACGCTTTATTTTTCGAGTAGCGGCTGGATCGGCATGGGTGGATTGGATGTGTTTAGTAGTACAGGTGAGCGTTCTAACTGGAGCGCGCCGCAAAACCTAAAATATCCGGTTAATTCTGAAAGAGATGATTTTGCTTATACGATTGATGGCTACTCCAATCAAGAACAAACGGGCTTTCTATCTTCTAACCGAATGGGCGGTAAGGGAGATGATGATATCTACACTTTTAATTATAAACCAAAATTACTACTGGCGTTAAGGGGCGTAGTGTATAACAAGAAAACACAGGCACTTATACCCGCTGCATCCGTTAGCCTTCAAAACGCAAGTGGGACGGTCTTAGGAGAGCGAAGCAGTAAAGAGGATGGAACGTTCTTTTTTGAAGTAGATAAAGAAACAGATTACCTGGTAGTAGGAGAGAAGGAAGGCTTTCAAGGGGATAGAGCGAGCGTGACAACGAAAGGGATTGTGAAGTCGGATACGCTCGAGGTGGTGTTGTACTTAAATCCAAAATTGGAGAAAGGCAAGACTTATCGACTGGAAAATATCCACTATGATTTTGATAAGGATAATATACGCCCAGACGCGGCACTGATATTAGATGAGCTGGTGAATACGATGAACGAGTACCCAACGCTGAAGATAGAGCTATCTTCACATACGGATAGCAGAGGAAGTGATATTTATAACCTCGACTTATCGCAACGAAGGGCACAGTCTGCCGTGAATTATTTAATCTCCAAAGGGATAGCCAGAGATCGTATGGAAGCAAAAGGCTACGGGGAAACCAGGCTGTTAAATCATTGTGCTAATGGTGTGGATTGCTCTGTTCCAGAACATCAGGCCAACAGGCGGACAGATTTTACGGTTTTAGAGAATTAAACGATTCGAAATAATAGCATTGATCTAAAAATACGCATAGGTAGATATAATGCGCTTAGCGTCTGTTTAAATTATAAATTAAATTTAAACAGACGCTAAAACATTTGTAATAAATTAGATCTTTCTTATATTAATAAAAAAACAAGGAATAGATGAATGCTTTAATTATTATTGATGTACAGTATGACTTTTTGCCTGGCGGTGCGCTGGCCGTTGAGCGCGGCGATGAAATTGTCCAAATCATTAATGAATTACAACCAAGCTATGATTTAGTGGTGGCTACGCAAGACTGGCACCCAAAAGGACATAAAAGTTTTTATACCTCACATCCAGGGAAAACGCCGTTTGAGCTTATCTCGCTAAACGGATTGGATCAGGTATTATGGCCGGAACATTGCGTGCAGGGAACGAAGGGGGCCGAGCTGGTTCCGGAACTTTCGACCAATGCCATTGAGGCTATTTTCAGAAAGGGAATGGATAAAGAAATTGACAGTTATAGTGGTTTTTTTGATAACGGTAAAAAGAAATCTACAGGCATGGCCGACTACCTTAAAGGGAGAGGCGTAACAGAAATAGCTGTTTGCGGGGTGGCCGCCGATTATTGTGTGTACTATACCGCGAACGATGCTTTAGACTTAGGATTTAAAGCAAGTATCATTGAACGTGCCTCCAAGCCGATAGATGCCGATAGATTTGAACGCATTAAAGCCGATTTTCAGTTAAAGGGTGGTACTGTCATCTGAACGAGAGGCCATGAACGAATAGGTAGGCTAATGTATGAACATGCGATTTTTCCGGACGATAATGATCAATATTGAGATAACCCCGCTTCTTACGAATGCAGCCAAACGGAACAACGTACCAATCCTGTTTTTTGTACTTAACGCCTATAGAAATAATGAAAATAGCCGAAACCATAGCGGAAGTCACTACCCTTCTTGATACGCTACGTGCACATGGAAAAACGATTGGCTTTGTGCCTACTATGGGAGCCTTACATGGTGGACATCTATCGCTCATTGCCATCGCTAAAGCGCAAACCGATATAGTTGTATGTAGTATTTTTGTTAATCCTACCCAATTTGATAACCTTGAACACTTCCAAGCATATCCAAATACCTTGGATACAGATATCGAAAAGCTAAGTCAACAAGAAACCGATGTTCTATTCCTCCCTGCTGTAACGGAAATATATCCAGCCGGCACATCGCAGGTGCCGCACGATGATTTGGGTTATTTGGAAACCATTTTGGAAGGCTATCCAGGAAGCAAACATTTTCAGGGAGTTGCGCAAATAGTGCAGCGACTGCTTGAAATTATCAAACCCCATAAAATCTTTAATGGCATGAAAGACTACCAGCAATATCTGGTCATCAAAAAAATAATTGAGATGAACGGATCAAATGTGGTGCCGGTACCTTGTCCAACCTATAGAGATCTCGATGGATTGGCCATGAGCAGTAGGAATGGGAAACTCACGACGGAGGAAAGGAGGATAGCACCTGCTATTTATAAAAATCTTCAATTTATGAAGGAAAATATAAATACCATCGCCTTTTCGGAATTAAAGATATTGGTAGAATATTCACTGGAGAGTTTGGGTTTCAAAATACATTACCTGGCGATTGCAAATGCCGATAGTCTGGAAATATTGAAGGCCCCTATCAAAGGATCGATGGTGGTATTAATTGCCGCATGGTTAGGGGAAGTAAGACTGATAGATAATGTCCTGATTGATAATAGTTAAAGACTTATCAAACTTGTTGGCTGTAGGATTGGTATTCTTCTATTTCCACTAATACCCGCCGAGGTATATTCGTAAAACACAAATATCAGTGGTGTTCAGAATGGTTAAGCAAATTCCATTTTAGGATTTTCTATGGTTCAGCATTTGTTGTATGCTGAATGATAAAAAGAATGTTTATAAAATGAATAGAATGAATGGATTATGTAAAAATGAATAGGATGAATCATCGAAATTCCCATCTTAGTTATACTTTAGTAAGCAGCTATCCCGCCTAGGATAATAAAGACATAAAGACACTTTACCGGTATTAAAAGAACTTTATGACTGAAAAAACAAAAATTGCGGTACTTGATCAATTAAATGCCATAATTGAGCGAGGTGGCCCTCAGCGTGATGAATACAAAGATGTGCTTGAATACGCGGCCCTCCTTAGCGATATGGTGAATGAAGGCGTTTTATTGAAGCAAGAAATACACGCCATGCTAAACACATGTGAATTATTCACCGATAAAAATTCCTTAATCGGGCACATTAATTTGAAACCCTATGGTTATGCTGGCGATTATCAGGTGATCGATCGGATGTATCAGAGAGAGCTAGGAGATACCACCCAGCAAAATTGGGATTTATTTATTGTGGATCAACCGGCGGCTGTCGCCGTTCGGAATAGAAAAAAATACTTCATCAATCTGATTAATAAATTGCTTTCTGAGAGAAAACAGCTCGAACTTTGTAATGTAGCAAGTGGGCCAGGAAGAGATCTGTTTGAAGTTTACAGGCAATTACCTGAAGGAAAACAACTCGATACAACCTGCATTGAAATGGATAAAAATGCAATCAGTCATGCACAGGCCTTAACGGCACCTTATGAAAAATCCATTACCTACATAAATAAAAATATATTTAGATTCCAAGCTGTAAAAAAATATGATCTTATATGGTCGGCCGGTTTATTCGATTATTTTAATGACAAAGCCTTTATTATGTTATTAAACAGATTTAAAGATTGGCTTAATCCCGGAGGAATGATTGTGATAGGAAATTTTAATGATGATTTCAATCCCTGTAGAGGCTTTATGGAACTGTTTGGTAGTTGGTACCTGAACCATCGAAACGGGAAAGACCTACTTAACCTTGCCAAGCAAGCAGGGTTTGATACTGATCTTATCTCGATAGGCAGAGAAGAGGAAAATATCAATCTATTTCTACATATTCAAGTTCGATAAAAAAGTAATTGCAAGCAAATGGCTAGATATAACCTCGGAAAACCTAGAATTGACTGTGATATGTAAACTGGTTTAATTTCTATAAATAAGGAATTTATCAACATTTATATAAGAGGGAGCATATGTATGACGTCGAAACACAAACTATTATGATGGCTCCAGCTAGCGGGGTTTACAGCACTTTCGAAAAAAGCGGGGATGGAGGTAAAACCGGCCTATGTACCTAATCAATCGGATTTATAGGAAGCTATAAACTGTATTGAGAAGGGTCTGGAAAATCCGGAATGACAGAATCAACAATATAAAAGCTAAGATAGAACTGCCTGCGCATATCAATGACAAGGAAGTGAAAGGAGTAGTTCCCGTAGTTTTTGTTCGATAATGCAGTGAAATTTTCCTGAAATAACTTACACGCGTCTTTTTTTAATAAAAAGTTTTTACAAAATGAAGAATGAATAGTTATTTCAGTAAGAGCCGGAGAGTCTTAATACAAGGTGTAAAGTCGCCTCTTTCTGAATATTATAATCAGACAGGGTTTTTCCATCCTCGAGCTGTCTACCAGCCTCAATAAGTCGCTGTTGATTGATCGGAATCCCTTCCTTATCCTGTATTTGAGCTTTTACAGCCTCTATACGGTCGCTAGGCTCCACCTCTAAGGTGAGGACTTTTCCTGTAAGGGTTTTAACAAAAATTAGCATAAAAACATAAATTTAAGGTTATAAGAGAAGCCCATTTAG
>DATMSZ010000166.1:0-28400 GCA_035565175.1 Pseudosphingobacterium sp. | reverse complement strand
ATATCAAACCCTTCAGCCTATTCGCGCTCAATCCTATTTAATCAATTATTTCAACTCTGCCGTTTTGAAAAAATCAGCTATTGTTTCGAACCGTAATTGGTTTTTTAAAATGTAAATATGACATTTTATTCTGGTAAAACGAACCAAAAATTCATTAATCCGATTCATTTCTCTCTATAATGAATAAACACAGAAATGTAAAGAATCGTTTTGACTATTTGAAAGAAAAAGTCAAAAGTATAAGTTTGTCCTTAAGATACAATTTATTTTAGCCCAATGATGGTACAGCGTTCCTTCCCAAACACTCAGGTTTCTCCGATAGTTGAACAACGTAGGTTTCAGGGACCCATTCCTGATTTATACGTTTATGATATTGCCGACATCAGAAATCTGACATCAATTAATCAATCAACACGTAATAACTTTTTCTGTATGTTTTTACTGAAAAAGGGAGAGTTACATGCTAATTTAAATTTAAAGCCTGTCGAGTTAGCTTCCGGTAAGTTATGCGTTATTACTCCCTTCACGGTAACAGAAACCACTTTTATTTCAAATGACTGTGAGCTGCTGGGACTTGGCTTTACGCCCGAATTTCTAACTAAAACAGGTGTTATCTTTAATCATCAGGAAACGTTGGAAATGTTTGTGCCGAATGCAGATAACGTTTTAACGATACAACCAGATGAAGCTGATTTATTGCGCATGCTTTTGCAACGGTTGAAACAGTTGAATACACAAAATTCAACCCATCTATTTAGTCACGAAATCATTTATCATACCTTCATAACCTTGTCTTATGAAGTAAGCAATATATATAGAAAAAACAAAGCTTTTCACAAGCCTAAGATAACGCGCAAGGAACATCTTGTTATCCAATTTATACAGGCTCTTCAACTTCATTTCAGGCATGAGCGAAGTGTACAATTTTATGCTGACCTACTGTTCATTACACGCAAGCACCTTACAAAGGTCGTAAAGGAACTGATTGGAAAAACACCCTGTGAAATTATCGATGAGGCAGTAATTTTCGAAGCAAAATTATTACTTTCCAATCCGGCGCTTAATATCAATGAGGTTGCGCAGAATCTCCAATTTACCGATCAATCAGTATTTGGAAAATATTTTAAGAAGCATTTCGGCATATCACCTAGTGCGTTTCGTAATATCGAAAAAAAAAGCGTCTTCTAGACGAATTATAGCACTCTTACTCCCTTTCCAATACACCTAATCTAGCGGACCTTTGCGCTATCAACATATTGGCTGCTGTTAGCTGATGTTTTTATTTATTTAAATCTAACATAGCATATACATGAACAAGTTCAATCTTTCAGGTGATTTACAATCATTTCTTTTCGGTACATCCCGTGTCATTCTCTATGCTTTAGCTACCGTTTTACTTGCTGAATTTATCAGGTGGGACGGCCTTCGATCTTCCATTGATAATAAATTTTCGGAAGGATCTCTAACAGAAATACTCCAATCGGTTTTCCTGTTTATTTCCAGCTTTCTACTCCTTAGATTATATGCGACTTCGGCCACTTATAAATATACTGCCATACTACTTTTTGGGTTAACGGGAGCATCACTTGTTCGTGAACAAGACATCTACTTTGAAAGCTATATTGCACAGAGCAGTTGGCAGATACCGGCATATGCCATTTTAGGTTTTGCACTTTTTCAGGTAATAAAAAACCGTAGAGCCTTTTTAAAAGAAATGAAAAGTTATATCAATAGTCTTTCATTCGGACTATTTAGTGTGGGTCTTATTACCACATACGTCTTCTCTCGCTTATTTGGACGAAAAATATTCTGGCATGCTGTCATGGAAAACCATTATATAAGAGCTGTAAAAAATGCAGCCGAAGAGTGTCTTGAACTTTATGGATATCTCTTCATTTTAATATCTATCGTTGAACTATTTATATTATCGAAACGAAAACCTGTTCAACAAATGCTATTCAACACAAAAAGACAGCATCCGAGCGTCCCAATAATGTTAGAGAACCATGTTAATTAATAAGCTCTATCTCATATAAAAAATCGTCAAAAAGACATTTCCCTGAATAAAAGAAGCGTCTTTTAAACGAAACATGGCGTTCTTAGACCCTTTTTTTTAATCGAAACTAATTGATCTTTGTTAAGTAAGCGTCTAACTGATGATTCATGATAGCCTTATCACCTTTAAACTTAGCGGAGCGATCTCATTAATTCAATTGGAGACAAACAATACGCCGAACGTAGCATGACTGCACTACAAGGTGAATACAATATGAATAAACAAACTATATGCAGATGAAAACTATTGAGAATTTTTTTTTAAACGGTAGCGAAAAAATCCGTCAACAAATCATAGGCGTTGCCCTTGAACGTTTTGCTCATTTTGGCATTGAAAAGACAACCATGTATGAAATTGCAAAAGCTGCCGATATTACTACAGTTTGTCTCGCCTCTTATTTTGTTAACAAACAAGATTTAGTAAACGAAATAGGTAAGGAAATCATCCAAGAGGAAAGCACCCAATTATCACATCTTGTACATAAAGATACACCCACATTACAAGCCCTATATCGCTTATTAGAAATAAAAGATAAAACCAGAAGAAAGTATAGCAGAACACAAATTCTTTATAATCGCGGTGCTATCTACGCAGGCTTACCCGAGACCCTCATCAAATTAATAAAAACCGTAGAAATTAGACAGCTCTCACGAATTTTTAAAAGGGGAATAGAAAACGGCGAATTGGTTAATTTTCCTATACAACATATCGCATCATTATATGCAGAAATTCTTCATGGTCTAGTTATTGGTGCAGGCACTAAAATAAACAGCATAAGCATGGGAACAGGCTATCTCCCCGAGGAAATATTGGAAAAGCAAAAAGAAATTACCAGCATCTTTATTAACGGATTAAGACCTCCCTTATCACTAGAAGCTATACGCCAATGTAATAATTAAATTCGAGCAAAAATGCCCTTAGAGGATATAACAGCATTGTGAGCTTAACAACAAACTTATTGGCCGTCAATATGAACACATTTGTGGCCAAAAATTATCACCGCAATTATTCAAAATAAGGATAAGATGCTTTGAATAGGCCACTTATCCTTATATATTCCCTAATCTATTCTCAATCACCCGCCATGCCTCTTCATATCTTCTGCCATACAATCTACTGAACCTGAAACGGCTAACCTGCGCTCCAATGATCAGTAATAAAAAAGGAATGAGTAGTATTATCGTTCCCATCACCACATTTTCGAAAAACCAATTTAGGGTGTTTTCCATAAGTTTAATCTCTGGATACAGCTTATTAATTAAATAAATACCCCCGAAGATAATAGCGGTAAGGATTACCACTGCAAAAACGAAACGCTGTGCATTTCTTGCTTCTTTCATTGCCTTCTTAAACATTGTTGTACCGGCGGCATTCTCCAGTTGGATCATCTGCTTCTCAAGATCGTCCTCGACCTTACCCACCTTTAATTGATTACGATCGATATATGCATGTGCACCCGCTAATTGTTCCTTAATAAAAAGGGTGTTGTGTACTCCACTCCCTAGGTTATATAAAAATCCCATTTTACTCTTGTATAATTTATTTGCTTTCTATATTTAGTATAGAGCCTACTGTATAGCTGCCTCTCTCCGCATCGGCAGGATAGGTAATTAGTACCCTATCTTTACCGCTTAAAAGCAGTGCAGACTTCTTAATTTTTTCCGTTACGGTTTCAAATTCATTCTCGCCTTTCTCCATATGAGCAGCTTCTGCAGATTTTGCATTGTCGATAACTGTTTTACCACGATTTATGAAAATGGTATCACCTTCTATGTGAGTAATCTTTATCAAACCGATACCATTCATACTCGTTCCTTGCACACTATTATAAAATGAGACAACGGCAATATCTCCCGTAGCTAAATTTTCTACCGCATGCTGTAGCTGTTCACTTTGCATGGCCTTTTCTTCGGCAGCCCTTTTGTTCATACCGGGTCTTACAATAGCTAATATTCCGATCGCCGCCAAGAATATAATTGTATTTCGAAAAAACCTCCATTGAAAAGGAACAGTCTCCTTAAGGCTTCTTGCTTCCGATTTAATAGCGTCGGTCCACTCTTTGCGGCGAATTTCACCACCTTGTTGGTTAAACGCCCTCACCATTTTTGGGCTGGCAGGAAACCAAGGGCCTAGCCAGGAAATATATTTTTGAGAAACCGTAAGAAGGATATTTTGCGATGTTGGGTCTGACTTTAATGTGCCGTTGATACCTTTTTGTGTAAGTTGTTTTTCAGTGATGCTGTATATAAAAATCATTACTCTTATTATGTAAATAGGGGGGCAAATATAGATATTTTGAATTTTTACGACTGTCGAAAACAACGTTTTTCACCCATCTGTATATGGAATGTAGACAAAACACAGCCCTATTATTAGGTGTAAGAATAATTTTTTTTGCAGGCAATTTTTCCGTTGTCTTGATTTTGACAATTAAATAATAAAAAAAACGCAAAGGTTCGTTACATTCATAGGTACAAAATGGTTATATAACCTACATGCATTAATATGGATACAATAACAGATTTTTATTCGAGGGGATTAACAGTAGGAAACATGCTCATCCTACTAAGTGTGACTTTGTTTCTACTTTTGCTTTACCTTTCTATAAGAAAAACACCTTTTAGAAAAGGCATTGCCATTGTAGTATTGCTACAAGCATTACTCTTCTCTGCTTTAGCTTTTAAATTTTACCAAGGAGTAAACGACTGGAGACAGACAAAAGTTAAAAACGAATCTGTTTACACCATCGAAATAGAGAAAAATGAAAATTTTAGAACAGAAACTAAATTCCGCATTGTAGTAGAGATTGCTACTGTATTAATTGCACTTTTTATGTTACTGAGAGCAAAGGCCGATTCAAGAAAGCAGGGCATTGGATATGCCCTTATTATCTGTGCAAGCCTGATGTTTTTTATAGACTTATTCATTTGGATGAAATTATCGGATTATATTGCTGAATTAAGATTGTTAAGACACAATAGCTCCATAGAACATCTACATTAATAAAAGCCCAATATCATTGCTCTTACATCATATAGCAAGAGCAATGATACGTCTGTGCAAAAACTAGACATTTGGTATTTTATATCCGTTATTATAAGTGGCTGTGATCAGTTTATCGGCAGCAGCATCATTAAAGCCTCCTTTTACCTCATCCCAATAAATCTTTTTACCTGTTCTATAAGCAATATTACCCATCTGAGAAAAGATTGCTATGTGCGCACCTGCTTCTACCGGAGCATTGAGTGATGTTTTATCCCTGCTCTTTACTGCGTCGATAAAGTTAACTGCATGCAGGTCTAGTCCGTTATCAACCCGTTTTTGCAGTGGTGTAGCTTCCATACGATCACCTTCCGGAATTACTTCCCAACCGTCACGATTTACTACCAATGTTCCTTTATTTCCAATAAAGGCAACGCCATGGTTTCTTCCATAAGGTCCTCCATCAATTCCGTTTGCATGTTCCCATTGGATATTAAAATCATCAAATTCATAAACAGTTGTCAGTGTATCAGGTGTTTCGGCTGCATCATCAGGATACGCGAACTTTCCACCTGCGGCCATAACCGATTTCGGTGTGGTAGCCTTCATTCCCATTAGGGCATAGTCTAACATATGTACTCCCCAATCGGTCATCAAGCCACCGGCGTAATCCCAAAACCACCTGAATTCAAAATGAAAACGGTTGGGGTTAAATGGTCGTTTTTTAGCTGGACCAAGCCATAAATCATAATCAACACCTGCTGGCACAGGTCCGTCGGGTTTTACAGGTATACTTTTCATCCACCCTTGATATGCCCAAGCTTTTACCAAACGTATTTTTCCCAGCTTGCCAGAATGCACAAAAGCTACCGCATCCTTGAAATGCTGCTGACTACGTTGCCATTGACCCACTTGTACAATTCTATTGTATTTCGTCGCTGCTTCCACCATTGCTTTACACTCTGTAATGGAATTTCCAAGAGGTTTTTCTACGTAAACATCTTTACCGGCGGCACAAGCTTCAATCATTTGTAAACAATGCCAATGATCAGGTGTCCCAATAACTACAACATCTACATCTTTACTAGCCAATAGCTCTTTGTAATTGTTATATCCCTTTGTTTTAATTCCCTTATCAGCCAGTTCCTTCGTGCGTTTTTCCAGGACATTCTTGTCAACATCACATAAGGATGTACACACCACATCTGGATGTTTTATAATAGCATTAAGATCGGCCCATCCCATCCCATTAATTCCGATAGCTCCCACCTTTATTTTCTTCTGAAATCTTTCTGTGGCCATAGAGAACACGGACGGAAACGCGGTGGCTATCCCCGCCGCGGCAGATAGTTTGGCCGACGTTTGAATAAACTTTCTTCTTGAGTTGTTCATAAAAAGGATAATATTTATAATTAGTAAAATTTAAGGCTTTCTCTTTCAAAAATAGATTTTTTTTTCGATTATGCCAACGTTTTCATTACGCTGTTTCCAATAGCGTCCATGTATGTTGTTTACTTCAATTATAAATTAGGGTTCTTACTCCTTTTTGATTTTAGAAGATTGAATTTTAAATGGCTGATTACTTATATACAAATTAAATTCCTTTACTCTACCATAACTATTTTTCATTCTTGGCAAATACCGTAAACCACTTATCTTTTTTGGCTTTGCTAAGTCCAAGACTATGTGGTGTGGTTGGCCTGGTTTATTTTTGCTCCACTGGGTATGCCAAAAAGTTGTTGGCTGATTATCAATCAACAAATTAGCCAGCCCATTTTCCTCCTGAAATTCTTCGCTATCAGCAAACGTGATTGTATAATCTTCTCTTGGAATTTCTTTACCATTTTCGTCTATAAAGCGCAGTTCGGCGATAACGGTGAAAGGAGAATCTTCATAGGCGGCCGTGCTCTCAAAAAGCAAGAATCTACCTTGTATTAGGGTACTGAACTGCACCTCTTGCCAGCCGTCAATATTCTCTAGTGTTCCGCTGTAGGCAACCTTTTCGTCGTGCAACACTAGTTTTTCACCAGCTCTGCTATGCATAAGTGATGAATCAATCTGCGTTTCCCAGATTTGCGAAGTCCTTCCAGTGATTGCCAATTTTTTTGGATTGCCAATTTCCAATATATCCACCTTATTATTGCCCTCTTTTAACCAACAACCGGGCACGTAAAGCGTCTGCTGCGGTCCGATAAACCAATAGCGACCTATCAGTCGATCATTTATCCACAGCAACCCTTTTTCGAGATTGCGCATATCAAGATACGTGTCGCCTACCTCTTGCAAGCTAAATGCTCCCTTATAAAGATGCGGGTATCCTTTCTGTTGCTTAGAGGTTTTAAATTGCTGTATATTATCTACTGGTAAACTATAATGGTTCCAACCTTTCAATTCCTGATCATTTATATATACGCCTTCCGTAATACCTTTCCTTTCGTGGTCAATAGCATTGCCGAAATTTACCCGTGCTTGGTGCTCAACCAATATTTCCAGGTGATGGATTCCCTCAGCGATTTCTACCGAAAGCTTATGCTGATTCAAACGACGATCAAGCACGCCAAGCTGCTTACCGTCTATGTAAACTGTTGCCCTATCCATCACTCTTTTTATGATAAGATCACCCTTCAGTGTTCCTTGAAAATCATGCGTATACAAAATAAAGCCTGCATTCTGGTCCAGTGCTTCCATTGTTTGCGGTGTTTCAAAGTACCTAGGTTTTGGTAAGTTATCCTTTATAGAGGCGTAGGGTGTTAGTTTTATCTCAGGGATTTCAATTTTTTTCAATGGCTCTGGCAAATCGGGTAATTTTAAATCCGGGTATTTATCAAGAATCACCTTTCTAAAAGCGAAATACTTATCTGTTGGTTCACCATTTTCATTCAGCAGGGCATCGTAATCGTAACTTGTAATATAGGGAGTAAAATAAGTGCTACTTCCATTTGCCCCTGGATAAAAGCCATTGCTAGTTCCTCCGTGAAACATATATAAATTAACGGACACACCGTTATCAATCATCCACTTAAAATCGGCCAGCTTTTCATTTACGGCATGTACCTCGTGCTTTCCTCCCCAATAGTCAAACCAACCTGTCCAAAATTCAGAATTAAATTTAGGTGCATCGGGTGCATATTTTTCGAAGATAGCAAAGTTCTTTTGCGCATCTCCTCCAAAATTAATGGAAGGCATTACGCCATCAATATGGGCTTTATCGTAGTAATTTTTCCCGGCCCAATCGCAATGAAATAGTGGCACGTCAACACCAGCATCTAGCAACGCTTGTTTAATGGCGTTGATATATACTTTATCATCCGCATATACCCCATATTCATTTTCTACCTGCACCATCAACACATTACCACCTTTGCTTATTAAGTTTGGTTTAAACTCTTGCACTGCACGTCTTAAAAATGTGAGTGTTTGGGGCATGTAGTTGGGATCGGACGAGCGTAAAACGACGCCTTTCTTTTTTAAAAGCCAGGGCGGCAAACCACCCAAATCCCATTCTGCACACGTGTAGGGACCAGGGCGAATAATCACCCATAAACCTTCCTCGGCAGCTATTTTACAAAACTCACTAACATCCAAATTATCTGAAAAATCATATTGCCCCTGTTTAGGTTCATGCGCATTCCAGAACATATAGGTACAAATGGCATTTAAACCCATTGCCTTTGCTTTTTTCAGTCGATCACGCCAATATGGTCGTGGTACCCGCGCATAATGCATTTCACCTGAGATAATCTGAAAGTCCTTACCATCCAACAAGAACTGTTGTTTGCCGATAGTAAAGGTATGCCTAGCTTGTTGTGCGTAAACACTCAAAGTCGACACGAATAAGCAAAAGAAATAAATGCATCTTTTCATTAAATAATTTGTTGTAACAGGATGTTTAACCATGAGCAGCGTTTACATCCATCTTGGAGTATGCTCTTTACAAACTTAATCCAAATTCGGATGGTATATGGGGGATAAATTCTTTCTTTATGGGAGACAAACTCATTTAAATAAAAAGAGCTCCCCGAAGGGAGCTTTTCACCTAAACGAAAAACTAATTATATCCTGGATTCTGCTCTAGGATTGCATCCTTATTAAGCTGAATTTCTCTTAATGGAATTGGTAACAATAAATTATTCGGCGAAATACCTCTGAGTGGATTCACCGCGCTGTTTGAATTTAATCGGATGGCACGTTCCACTAAGGTCTTTGTGCGCATTAAGGTCATCCTTCTGTTTTCTTCCCCTATCAGTTCACGTGCCCGTTCATCTAAAATGAAATCTAATGTAATATCGGAAGCGAGCACTTGTCCCTTTTGTGGATAATCAGCAAAGGCTCTTTCGCGAAGTTTATTGATATTATCTGCTGCTTCCTGCAATTTACCTTGCTTAAACTGTGCTTCCGCAAGCAATAAATAAGTTTCGCCTAAACGCATCAATATAAAGTCTTTTATCATTGCATAACCAAAGGTGTCGTTTGGATCAAACTGATACCATTTAGTGGTGTGAGGAGCAATGTTAAAGGCGGTATCTGCCCCCGCATAGGGTACTGGTTTCCCGAAATTGGGGCTGGTTGGATTATTATAGTAGTATCTTCTCCGAATATTGTTCTCCGAATTGCGCACATCACCGGGTTGATATAAGCCATAAAGCACCCAATTACTTAAACGTAAACGACCTAATCCTCTCCCTCCCAACGAATCTGCTAACACCATTCCCGGGACATTATGGTACGCTGCTCCCCAAACACGTCGTTGTTGTGGGTTATCGGTTATACCTCCTACCACGGTGGCAGGATTTTCCTGTTCCATCACCCATATTGCTTCTGTGTTACCTTGATCTCTTCGTTGATTACCGTATACAAACATATCCGAAAAGGGATCACCTTTCTGGCCCTCTTTTACGCCGTATCTATTGCTTACCAACTGAAAGGCACCACTATTAATAATATTGGATAGTTGTTCTTCTGCCAACGCTGGTTGATCCGTACGTAAATATACTTCTCCAAGTAATTGCATCGCCATAAACCTATTGGCTCTTGCAAACATTCTCCCTGCGGTATTGCTTTTCACCTCATCAATATGAGGTAAACTTTGACTTGCAAACTGAAGATCACTAATGATCAAGCCATTTACTTCTTCCAATGGCGCTCTAACGAAATCAGTTTTGGGACCAGAAAGTGCTGTAGTTATCACAGGAACAGATCCATATAAAGTTGCCAAAGTATTATAAGCAAAAGCACGGAAAAATTTTGCCTCTGCATTAATTGCATTTTTCTCCTCTTGAGATAATCCGGTTACATCAGCGCCTTCGATACTATTTATGATAATATTTGTAAGGTTAATCATAATATAGCAGCGATTCCACATTCTAGCAGCCGCACCGTCTTCTGAGTTTAAGAGACTATAGTTAAAATAGGGGATTTCTACGCTCTCCAAATTATTGGTAGCGTTTGCTACATCCGTCCCAACCTGCCAAACACTCACCCACCCTTGCCTATCGGACCATGAGTAAATAGTGCTCAAGTGATTATATAAACCAGTCAATGATGCCTCGAACCCCAATGCATCCGTTAGTTTCTCAGGTGTGTAGCTAGAATAAGGAGTTTCATTTAAAAAGTCCTTGCTGCAAGATGTGATCGTAAGAACCACACCAATTGCCATATATAGAATAAATCTTTTCATCCTTTTACATTATTTATTTTACAGAGAAATATTTACACCAAAAACAAAAGAACGTGTTAGTGGGTAGTTGTTAACCCAGTTACCAGAGCCACGAGTATCATGCACTGTTTCAGGATCCCATCCGATCCAATCGGTAAACGTATATAAATTTCGTCCGCTTACATACAGCGTTAAGCCACTTAATTTTAACTTTTCCAATGCTTTAGGGTTAAACACATAGCTTAAGGTGGCATCTTTAATACGCGTAAAGCTAGCATTCTGCGCGAAGCCGTATCCCCGGGTATTGCGGTATTCTAATGATGCCCACTCATTGCTTTGGTTCTCTGGTGTCCAATACCCTATTTCACGTGGAGTATTCCGATTTCCAGCCTGATCACCATAAGCAATATCCGGATTATTACGGGTTACTCCTTGGACTGTCTGAATAAATACATTTAAATGCCAATTTTTATAGTGGAAAGTATTCGTAAAACCTCCAGTCCATTTTGGCGCGCGCTGACCGATAATTTCACGATCTCCCTCCGGAGTAATAACCCCATCATTATTCAAATCAGCAAACTTTACATGACCGGCTTTCGCTCCTGGATCAAGTGTTGAAAAATCTTCGCCTTCTTGCCAGATACCAATCTTACGATAATCATATACCACTTGAATGGGTTGGCCTAAAAACCAACGATTACCCAAATCGTCCTGTCCGTCGCCATACAATTCTTTTATTTCATTTTTATTTGCAGCAAAAACAATTGTACTTTCCCATTTAAAGTCTTGATTTTGTATATTGCGGGTATTGAGTGTAAGTTCAACACCCCGATTTGCTGTTTTACCTAAGTTATCAAAGACACTCCCATATCCTGTTATAATTGGCAATGCCCTTTCCAATAATAGATCTGAAGTATTTGTCTTGTAAGCATCAAGTGTTCCCGAGATTCTACCGCCTAAAACAGAAAAATCTATTCCCAGATTTGTATTAATAGAAGTTTCCCATAATAAATTGGTGTTGCCCAAATTTCCGGCACCGGTACCAATTGTTGAAATACCATTAAATGGAAAACGGTTTGTATTACTTGTGGTAATCGTTTTATAAACATCAATAGCTTCATTGCCTGATTTACCATGAGATAAGCGAAGTTTCAAATTATCAACCCACGAAACACTCTTCATAAAACTCTCATTGCTAACATTCCAACCAAAAGCCGCTGATGGAAAAAAGCCATATTTGGATGTGTTAGCCCCAAATACAGAGGAGCCATCCCTCCTTCCTGTAACTGTGAATAAATAACGGCTATCAAAACTATAATTAATCCTACCCATTTGAGATAGTAGGGCATAACGGTCTTTATAAGATTTACTGGTTTGCGTAGCTCCTGCAGACAAATTATAAAAAGATAATTCATCATTTACAAAGCCCACTGCTCCGGCGGTAGATTCCAAGTAATTCCTTTCCTGAGCACTATAAAGCCCTGTAAAATCAATATGATGCTTACCCCAATCTTTTGTATAAGTTAGTAGATTTTCCAGTGTATAACTATTGGTTTCGGAACTAAAGGTTTCTGCGGTTCCCCGCAGATCATTAGCAGCCCTACCTATGTAGCTACCGGTCCGCTTTGGTAGAAAAGTATAACCGATATTCATTCGATATTTCAATCCTTCAAGAGCTCCCGAAAATTTGATTTCTGCGTATCCATTTCCATTGATATTAGTATTACGATCAATCCTGTCTGTTGTTAATCCTAATAATGGGTTCAGGTATAGCTGCTCGGGATCCATTGGCATAATCTTATAGGTACCATCTGCATTATAGACCTGCGCATAAGGACTCATAGCACTTGCATTTAATAGATTTGCCCGACCTCCGTCATAATTATTATTAGAGACAAAAGCAGAAGTACCTATATTTAAAAAATCTGTTACCTTAATATCCAGATTTGAGCGGAAGCTTGCCCTTTTATATTGATAACCCTTCACGACCCCCTTCTGATCCATCAATCCACCGGAAACAAAATATTTCACATTTTCCGTACCACCCGAAAGACTTAAATTATGATCTTGAAACACCCCGGTTTGACTTGCCACATCCATCCAATCTGTATGAATGCCGGCATTATAATTTTCTATTTCACCAAAGTTCTTAACTGGCACTTCATGTGGCCATTCTTGTCCTGTCTGTCTCAACCACTCTACATATTTGGCTGTAAATTCTTCTGCATTTCTCGGTTCTAGCATATTTGCGAAATTCTCAACACCCGCATTTCCGCTATACCGTATAGCGGGTTTACCCGTAGTACCTCTTTTTGTAGTGATCAACATAACGCCATTTGCTCCATTTGTACCATATATGGCCACAGCAGACGCGTCTTTTAGAATCTCCATTGATTCGATGTCGTTCGGATTGATATCATTCAACGAACCACCTGTTTTACTTAATGGAATACCATCTACTACAATGTAGGGGCCTGAGTTGGCTGTAATAGAATTTTGTCCTCTAATAACCGTTGAAGGTACAGAACCTGGAACAGATGAAGGTTGTGCAACATTCACCCCTGCTACTGAGCCTTGTACAGCTTGCATTATATTGGTTACCGGTAATTGTGATAATCGGTTTTTCGGCACAGAGGCTACCGATCCCGTGATGTCCGAACGTTTCTGCGTTCCATAGCCCACCACAACCACTTCATCTAGATTCGTTCCTGAATTATCTACTAGCATATGAACCTGAAGCTGCTTTTGGTTATTTATCGCAATCGTTTGCACAGTATAGCCAATGTAACTGAAAATTAGAGATGCTGAGCCCGGTACATTCAGCTGAAAATTCCCTTTCTCATCGGTTGTAGTACCGCCAGCGGCGCCTTTAATCCTAACGCTTACGCCAGGCAAACCTTCTCCTTTTTCGTCCGTTACCTTACCCCTTACAGGGCCTGCTTGTTGTGCATAAATGGTTGTTTGAAACAGTAATAGTAAAGCTACTATTACCTTGAATACTTGCTTGAATTTAGGTGTCCTCTTGGACACATCGCATAGCATTCCCCTTAATTTGGTTAAAAATCTCATCGTTTAATTGTTGGTGTTGGTTACTAATTGTTAGAAGCCATTTAGGTTCTATTTGGTTAATTGCTGGTTTTTGAAAATAATTATCTCATCGTTTAACTTGTTGGTTTGAATAAATTAGGTTGCAACGTTTATTTTCATCTAAAAACCTAGATTGATCGAAGACAATAAACGTTCATCAGACATAATTAGGTGTACATATAACACTTATTAGTAAAAATCAAAGAAGCGGATTTTTGTTGAACTTTGCAAATGAAAAATTATTTTTTAAAAAAGTAAATAAACTTTATCACAAAAAAATGCACCTATTTCGCCTAGCATAGCTCAACGTTTGTAGACTTATCCTTCTTTAGAAAGAGGTGCAACTTATAAATACAGGCCAATAATATTGTCAAGGCGATAATACTAATTGCAATTGTATCAGTTTCGGCAAGCCGCTCTTGGCTGGTGTATTTTTCATGTAGTGCGTATCTGAAGATGAAACCGAACAAATTGACAGCCCCATGTATAGCAATACAGTAAAACATATTTTCGGTATGATAATAAATCCATCCGATTAAACAGCTGAGCAAAGTGGCACTAAGCGCATTCAAAGGATGCAATGAACCAAACAAAACAGCAGCTATTAAAATGGCCAAAACAGGTTTATATCTCTTTAACAATCCTCCCAATATAAGCCCCCTAAAAAGCACCTCTTCAAAACTGGGCCCGACCAATACAGAAGAAATGAGCGAATAAAAATCAGCCTCCTTATTTATCATATCGACTACCATGTGTTGAGCTGTTCCTTCGTCCAAATAAGAAAAGTCTGGAAGAAATCTTATAGATAGAGCAGCAAGAATACAGGTAAGAAGAAAAAGCATATTTGGTTTTTCCGTTTTGAACTGTCTAATATCAACGTCTTCCCTTTTCATAATATACTTAATAAAAAGGACTAACAAGCCAAGCTTAAAGCTTTCTTGCAGCAAGCCAGCTAAGCCATGGCTCTCTATGAATGAGAACAGGTATTTAGCTACAACATGTGTAACGAACATCATTAAGATCAAAAAAACAGTTTGTTTGATATTGGGATATGCCGTTGGTGAATATTCCATTTTTATTTATCTAATTTGATTCTAGTAATCGATTGCAGCTTTGTTCAAATTTAAAAAAGAAGCTGCTCTTGCGAAACAGCTTCTAAAAACACCAACTACAGGGAAACTACTCCCGAGTTGGCATTTGGTATATCTTAAGGATTATAGGTACCTGCTGCCGGTAAGCCATCCTTGCGCATCGCTTCAATAATTAAACAATTGTAAACATAATCCCAACTCGAGGAAACTTCTGAATTTTGATTCAATCCATACGGCCACCAATGCTGGCTATCGCCACTAAGTTGTGCTGTAGTGTTATTGTTTATTTGTTGTAGTATTAAATTTGCATTAGTCGGCTGGTATTTCCCTCCTGATATTGCTGTACCCGTCCACCAACTCGTAGTGCCGGTTCCAAACGTATGATTCATTTCGTGCAGCATAGTCCTTAAGTTCTGATAAGAAGAGCTTGCACCAAAACGCATCCATCCTTCATTATTTGCATCAGCTGTTGGCACTGCAGGATCATAGTTCACCCAAACATGTTTTACGGCCGATGTATAGTTATTCGCATACCATACCGCGCTGTCGATAGCTATTTGCAAACGCGCATACGCTGCCAATTGCTCAGCAGTAGGGTTGCTAGCTTTATTGAAGGTATATGTTACATTTCCTTTGCCAATCGTTCTAAAACTTTGATTCCCACTATATGATACCCCTTCAGCACTAATGGTGTAGGCACGTACATTATAGGTTGTTCTCTCTGTCAATCCGTTTATTCTACTTCGATAACTCCCTATCCCCGTTCCACCAGCAACCACTTTATTATCTGATATTGTGGGGTTAGCAGTCGTTCCCCAGCAGATTCCCCTTTCGGTTATTGCCGAGCCACCATCCGCAGTAATCGTCACATCAACGCTTGCCAGTGTGGAGCCAATGATAAATATCGGCTTCACCGTAAAAGCTGAGGCGAGGCTTACATCAAGTGTTTGTAATGATAAGTCGGAAGTTTCTCCATTCAAATTACTCAGCTGCTCGTCTTTATTACAAGCAGTCGGTCCGGTCAATAAGATCATACCAAAGGCTAGATAAGAGAAGTACTTTAATTTTTGCATAGATTTCTGTTTTTGTATTTTAATTACATCATTAAAATTCTGTAGTAGCGCCTGCTACATAAACATTTCGAGCTTTCATTAACGCCTCTTGCGGACCCGGCTGACCACTGGAACCTTCCATCTGCATGTTAATAATTAACCAAAAAGGTTTATTCATAAAGTTTGCCCGGTGAGTAGCCATTAGCTGATGGTCGATATAATAATACAGATCCACGTCAGTTGAGGATACCTTCTTCACCCGAAGCTTATAATTGTGCCAATTACCAGCATTTGTAACAGGTGTTAACTTATTTTGCCAGGTAACATTCTGCCAGTCGGGCCCGGTAGCAGTATTTTGCCAATTTCGGTTATCGCCTTTAAATTCCATGATATCACTCTCTGGAGGCCAGCTGTTTGCACCTGTCAACCAGAAAGCAGGCCAAGAACCTCTAACGATAGGCGCCTGAAAGTCCCCTCTTATTTCCCAATAAGGGAGGACATCTGTAAAGGTTATTTTTTCTTTTAAATGGATTGCTCCAGAATGATAGTGAATGGGTAACTTAGGATCGTGCGGACTACTTCCTTCATCCCAAGTAATACGAGTAGCTTTAATATTCAACTCGCTTCCTCCAAGGAAAATATGATTATGATCCGTTGTACTTCCATACATACGTGCCGTGCCATTGTGATCGCTTCCCCAGGGATATAAATAGTTCCACTTTTGCTCGAAGGACGCGTAATCATTGAAAGAGAGTGAATCCACCAATACTACAGGAGCGTTCGTGATGGCTAACTGACTGCTTTCATTTAAATTGGCGTTCATCGCCACATCTGCATTTAACAAATTTTCGTTCTGTTTTGAACAGGCACTGAGCAGTAAACAGGCTAAGATTACCCCGCTTAAGTTTTTCAATAAAATAGGTGTGTTCATCTTGGTCTTTTTAAGTTTTATAACATATAATTTGGTTTACATCACAAACTTAAAACTCAAAACATTTAAATAGCGGGGGTATATTCTTATAATTTAGGGGTTGATTTCGTTTAAGAATTACTAATCCACTTTGGCAAAAATTGAGGCAATAAAAATTAATTAATAAGCGATCGATGAGGAGTGGCATTAGATGGCTTATTACTTAGGTTGTTATTTCCTTTGGTATACCCTTACATAATCCACCTCAAAACGATTAGGAAATTTAGTATTACCCAATTCACCTCCGTTCATCCCTCCCATTGCCAAATTTAGTAATATATAGTGTGGCTGTTTAAAAGGGTTTATTCCTGCTCCATCTTTATTTTGTAATTTGTTTAAAGGCACTTCATTTAACAATATATCATCCACATAAAGCGCGATCCTATTTTCATCCCAATCCATTCGCCAAACATGAAATTTGGCTGCCCACTTGGCTCCTCCTAAATCGGCAACAGTTTTCGTTTTACTATACCATTCCGCCTTATAAGGTTCATCCGTTCCACAGGCGATGTTGGCCAATATGTTTCCCTTATAATATTCCATAATATCGATCTCTCCATTTGAGGGCCATTGCCCCTTTACTCCTAATGTCCAGAATGCCGGCCATAAGCCTGCGCTAATATTAATACGTCCTCTCATTTCAAAACGCCCATATTGCCAGCTATGTAAGCCAAGCGTATTAATAGATGAGGAGGTATGGGTAATTTTGTCTCTGCTTTTACTCCATTCCTTGCTATTGACAACGTACCCTGGATTGGGCTTTTCTTCTTTACGTGCCTCAATAACGAGAAGTCCTCCTTCACACCAGGCATTCTCCTTTTGATACCATTGTTTCTCTCTGTTCCGAACAAAACCTTCTTCAAATTTCCAGTTGTTGGTATTGGGCGGGCCATCCTGATTAAATTCATCCGCCCAAACTAACTGATAGCCTTCTTTTTCATATTTTACGCTTTGATCATATATACTATTTTGAGAAAAAGTAGTTGAAAAGTACATAATAATCAAAAAGGTAAAAAGTGCACTATATTTGTTCATCTTCTGTCGTACGTTTTATTTATTGTTCTTTAAAGGTGATATGATATATCTGTATTCATAATTTTTGTAGGGCAAGAGGTATTTTTTCATAGGCCAGGCTCCCCAACTATTAATACCCCCAACCCCCATTTGCTTTAAGTCAATATGTAATTGTGTTATTGGCCGTTTGATTAGATCGGCCGCATGCCGTTGGCGGCGTTCTTTGCCATCGTCCAAGTCTTGGTCTAACAAATGAAGCGCGCTCATGCTCAACAGACTATCTACGACTGCCACCCGCAGCCCATCCCCTTTTTGACTGCGTATTTCCCACCAACGTACATCCGTTTTATTACCCGTTTCCTGAGGAATTACATAGTGAAAGTATTGCTCGTCTACCGATTGATGAAATACACCTGCAAACGACGCTTCATGCCGATCGGAATAATTTTCGTAGGGCCCTCGACCATAATAATTTATCTTGTCAAAACCTTCGGGTAAAATCCATATCATACCGAAACGTGGAAGTACCTGAACTTGTTTGCTGGTATCTACCTGCATCTTTTGCCTGACTTCCAGCTCGCCACCACCATTAATTGTATAGGAAATAAGTAGTTTAGCATATACATCAGGTAATTCATAACTAGCATTTATACGAATCAGGCCATCCCCTTTCTCTTGCATAAAGTGGCGGAGTTTTGCTTTTGCCATGACATCTTTCCAGACACCCAATGTTTTTTGCAAATTCCCTCCCCAATCGTTTTCATTTGGCGCTCGCCAGAAGGAAGGTCTCAAGCCATATGTAGAATCCAAATAGGTGTTGTTACGTACTTTATAAGAGGTCAAAAATCCAGACTGTTTGTTAAACGCCAAATGTATACTGTCGTTAAAAACGAATAAATTGTCCTTTTCCTCTTTCACCCATAACGGCTCCTCAGTGGTTGATAAGTGCTCCTTTACATAAGAACCATTAATCAACAGTTGTTCTGTCGCCACAATATGCCCTGCAGGGAGTAGGGGTTCCGCTTTTTTTAAGGAGTAGGTTAAATTCAAAAACACCTCTCCCTTTGCTGGCTGCCGAAAAGGGATGGATATACTGGCTTTCCCCTGTGGTGCCACGGCTATGGAAGAGACTTCACCGTTTTGTGTTTTTTCCCCATCTACGATTAGTTCCCAAACCAATTTCACGTTATCCAGCCTTGTAAAAAACCGCTCATTAGAAACTTCAACCGTTATTCCGCTTAATTTACTATGAATATCCTGGTAGATCTTTTTCATTTCCCAAGCATGTGGATAAGGGGTCCTATTAGCATAAAAGATTCCTTTGGCTGCATAATTCCAATCGGTAATGGCCTCTTTTGGTTCATAATCACCTCCGTAGGTGTACACCGTATCTCCTTTGGTGTTTACTTCTTGAAAACATTGATCCACAAAATCCCAAATATAACCTCCCTGAAAGTGTTTTCTATTCGATCTGATAATTTCCCAGTAATCGACGAAATTGCCCAATGAGTTACCCATAGCGTGTGCATACTCGCACAAAATAAAAGGTCTTTGCGGTTGAGGGTTATTTTTTACGTAATTACGCATCGCATCAGGAGAGGAATACATGGGGTTGATAATATCAGAATTCCATTCCCATTTGAGAGCGCGGTAATCTGCAACCGCTCGTTCATATTGGATAGGTCTTGTGGAATCCCTTTCCTTCATCCATAAATAGCTACGATAAAAATTATATCCGTTTCCAGCCTCGTTACCCATACTCCAAATGATAATGGATGGATGATTTTTATCACGTTCCATCATACGCTGTACGCGCGATAAATGAGCCTTTTCCCACGTTGGTCGATTGGCCATTGTTTGGGTAATATCATAGCCCATCCCGTGCGATTCGATATTCGCTTCATCGACCACATACAATCCATATTCATCGCAAAGCTGTAACCAGTAGTCATCATTTGGATAATGACTACAGCGAACGGAGTTAATATTGTATTGCTTCATGAGCTGTATGTCGCGCAGCATCGCTTCTTTAGAGATGATATGCCCTGTTTTCGGGTCCGTTTCATGTCTGTTTACTCCTTTGATGAGAATAGGCTGTCCGTTCACCAGCAATTGCCCGTTGCTGATCTCTATCCTTCTAAAACCAATGCGCTGCGGAATGATTTCAATAATATTATCTTTAGCATCATAGAGCGTTATTATTGCCTGATAAAGATGAGGTGTTTCGGCAGTCCACAAATGGGGGGCCTGCACTGGGAGTTTAAAATTAATTTCTTGTGAACCATCTAGTACCTCTTGATGGCGCAGCACCGTATTATCTCCATATTTTAAGAGAAAGCCTATCTTTAGCTTGCTTTTTGAAGTAGTTATTTTACTCACGCTCAGCTGAACGGAAAGATCCGCATGCTGATAATTTTTATCAAGATTAGGAACTAATGCCACATCTTCCACATGGATAGGATTTCTAGCCAATAGGTAACAGTCGCGTGTGATACCACTTAATCGCCACATATCCTGATCTTCCAAATAGTTAGAAACTTCCCATCGGTTCACCTTCAGAGCAATCAGATTTTTACCCGGCTTTAAATAAGAGGTAATATCAAATTCGGAAGCGAGTTTACTATCGGTTCCATAACCAACATACTGACCATTTATCCAAACCATAAGATTTGATTTGGTGGCTCCGATATGCAGAACAATTTGTTTGCCTTTCCAATTTGGGCTCAATTCAACCTCTTTTCGGTAAAGGCCGGTTGGATTGAACTGCATGGGTATGAAGGGTGGATTGGCCCGCTTTTCTGGCAGCAAATAAGCGAATTCGAATCCTGACGTAGTATATATAGGAAAACCATAACCATTTAATTCCCAATTCCCCGGCACTTTCATTGTAGGCCATTGACTATCGTCGGTGATAGGAAGCCACGCTTCCTCACTTATATCTGCAGGCCTTTCAACGTATTTAAATTTCCAATTGCCATTCAATGATTGATAATTGACAGATTGCTCCCAGTTTTGAGCATACATTTCTTCCTCATTTGCATAAACATAATAGGCACTGTGCATTGGTAAGCGGTTTTGCTCGGTAATACCTTCATCCAATCCAAGCTTTCCCCTATTTTCCGCAATGGCTCGCTGATCACTATCCGCACCAGCCCCACCTAAGGTGATACTAGATTGGCCTTGACACATGCCAGATAATAAGGCGAAAATCAGCGAAACAAAAAAATGTTTATTCATTGTGTTTGTGCTATTTAATAACCAATCGCAGGACTACCTCCTGTTGTCGGCCAACCTGGATTTTGATACATGACGGAAGATGCAGGTGTTCCATCGGCCGACGTAATAAGAAAATGCTGTATAGCAATGGGACTTAGGTAGTGTGCCATTGCCCATCTCATCCCTTCATAAGACAAAGTATTGCTTCTAATTTCCAAGGGTAAAAGATATACACTCCTTTGCGGGTCGGAAACCACCGCACTATTATCAGTAGCGCCATAAACAAGCTGGTTAGCATTATACCAGGATTGCATAGGTCCCCACAATTTAAAACCTTCCGCATGGTAAGGCGCATTGATCAACTGATCCATCGCACGCCAGCGTTTCAGATCCATAAAACGCAAGCCTTCGGCCATTAGCTCATTCTTACGCTCTCTCCGAATATTGTATAAGGTAGCATCAATGAGCTGGCCTGCGGAGTACGCTCCCCAGTCTCTCGTCTCCATATTAACATTGGTGGCGGCAATCGTTTTATCAATATCTGTGTCTACCCCCGCCCGCTCACGGATTTGCTGCCAATACGTCCGAGCATTCCCATCCAAACTCCCAGTACGCTCGTAACATGCCTCTATGTAGTTCAAGTAAGCTTCAGCCGCTCTAAAGGTAATACTCCCGGTATACCCTTGCCCATTATTGCAGTATATTGCATCATAGTTTAAACCCTTTCTAATAGTATAGCCCGTGGTATATTTTTGTTCCCAGCCAGATTCCCATATCCGTGGGATTGGTTCAATTTCGGTAGCATGTGTACCCATCGACAAGTTTGCTAAAACATTTCGTTGACCTGGCTCCTTCAAGAAAAGGTGTAGTCGTCCATCTCTATTAGCACGCACATTGGAAAGATAGTCGTCCCCTGCATAACCACTTCCGGCTGCATAAATAGGCAGGCCGTTAGACATTAAAAAGCTTTCCACCATTCCGCGGGTTAAGCCCACGGCGTAGTTACCCGCCTGTGACATTACAGGAACATTGTGCGTGACCAAAGAACGGTTGTACTCTCGCCAGAGCAGCACTTCGCTATAGCCAGACATATCCTGAGCACTGAACATACTAAAGTATGGGTTCTCGTTGTTCAACGACTCGATCATGCCTGTATTCTCGACGAGTTGAACGGTGCTTGCTACTTCTCGAGCGGCATCCATCGCCTGCCCTAAGAGATAGTCGATCTCAGCATCGATACTTCCGGCAGGAAACTGGTAGTTTGCATTATAGGCTTGTGAAGCACCAGGCCATTCCGGTCCACCCGGAACAAACGCCGTCCCTTTAAAATATTTTAGCCACGTACCTTCAAAAAGTGCTACACGCGATTTCATCAGTTGAGCGACTGGTTTAGAAATTCTGTTCTTTCTCCCATCTGGAGCTGTCACCTTTAATAAGGTGATCGCAGAATCTAAATCAGACAATATAAAACGCGCTACTTCTGAGCGCGGCAGGCGTTTACTCACTTCAACAAGTACTTCACTATTATCTGGAAAGGTATTCCTTACAATTGGAAAATCACCAAGGTCCTGCAATTTGTTGAAATATTCAAATGCTCTTAAAAAATAAATCTCGCCTATAAAATGATTTATATTCTCAGCGACTCCTGTTATAGTTCCCGCTTGCCACCTTGGAATTACGGTTTCCAGAAAGTAGTTCATCTGATAAATATTTGAAAAATTCCAGGCACCACCGGTAGCATCCACTCGCCATTGCCCCGGAATATACTTATTGTCCAAGTTTGGAATAATCATATTATCCGTATTCCCATCAATACCGAAAGTCCCGAAAGAGTAGTTACCATGTGATGGCAAGATACCGTAACGACCAACGGCATAGGCTCCTAATTGCGACTCTTCCCATAGGTATTTTTCTGGTGTAATGTCAGACAGTGGTTCCTGATCTAAAAATTTTTTACAGGAAATAAAACTAACCAGCGTAAACAGCAGACATAAACTGCGTGCTATATTCTTTTTATTTATGTTAATCATCTCATTATTGATTAAAAAGTAACACTTAAACCGAAGGAAATCACCCTTTGTAAGGGATAAAGACTTCCGTTAGATCCTCCATCTATTGTTTCCGGATCAAACATACCCGCTACCTTTGATCTGGTAAATAGGTTTTCTCCGGATGCGTACAAACGAAGCGACTGGCAACCGAAACGACTTACCCAATTTTGCGGAAAGGTGTACCCAAGCTGGAGATTCTTTAAGCGGATGTAAGAAGCATCTTGCAAGTACGCTGTTTGTGTTTCACGGTTTCTAGATGAACCAAAAGTTGGCCTTGGATAGTATGCATCGAGGTTGGCACCTAATGGATGGCTTTCATCGTCCCGAAAATAGTCGGCGTGATCTACAAATCCAGTCGACCACCATTTATCGTTTGTTGCACCCCAGAAGAAATAGCTTCCTTGAAAATAATCTCTTTTTAAAATCCCTTGAAAAAATGCACGAAGATCAAAACCTTTATAATCAAGATTTAAATCAAATCCCATGCTATAGCGTGGCGTACTATTTCCAATGAGTTTACGATCTCCCGGATCGTTTTCTGTCCAACTGCCCCAATTGATCACACCATCCCCATTTAAGTCCCGATACATGATATCTCCTGCACCCCATTGAGATCCCAATGCATTTTGTCCTCCGTTGGACAAACTGGCTAGGTGTGCATCCATTTCAGCTTGAGTTTTGGCAATGCCAATGGTTTCATAACCCCATATTTCGTTTAGTTTTTGACCTGCACGATTGTAGTCGAACGAACCCGTAACATTGGCATACTTTAAAATTGTGCTTTGATTGTCGGAAAGTAAGAAACGAGCGCTGTACCCCAAGCCATTCTTTAAACGATCGGCCCAGGTGACCTCGAATTCAAACCCAACTGTCTTCATATCTGTATTGTTGGTTGGAGGCACACCTGTTCCCAAAATAACGGGCAGCTCAACACCAGGTTGCACCACTCCTATTGTTTTTCTCGTATACCAATCAAAAGATCCTGTCAAGCGATTGTTGAAGGCCCCCCAGTCGACCCCCAGGTTCACACTGTTCACCGATTCCCAGGTAAGCGTTGAACTTACCAATCCTGGTGCACCGGCAGTATTTGGTCGCGCATTATTGATTAACCAACTACCGTTGGCTGATCCTACAGGTATCGTAACATAAGTGGGATACCAGACTTTGGTATCTTGATTACCTAACTCACCATAGGAGCCCCTCAACTTAAAATTATTAATCACCCCAAGGTTTTCTTCCCAAAAATGCTCTCGAGCAATATTCCATCCGGCAGAAACTGACGGAAACCAACCCCATCTGGTATCCGAACGGAAACGCGACGAACCATCGTAACGCAAATTCGCCTCCACCAGATACTTGCCATCAAAATCATAATTTAAACGTCCAAAAAAGCCTGCGGTAGCCCAATTTTGATATTGACCTGAAACAGCCGGCGCCACCACATTTCCTTCAGTATCAATGCCTGAGGTTGTATTAATTGTAGGCAGCAAAGGAACAATGATTCCGTTCCGTTGAACACTCAAATCCCTGTATTTTGTTTGCTCCGCCTGGAAACCAAGCATCATTTTTACATGGTGTTTTTCAGCAAAGCTTCTTGCATATTCGGAATAAATGTTTGTATTCAGATAGTTTTCTTTAAAAGCATATTCATACACATTTGATGTATACTTATAGAGATAGGGAACTCCGTTAACATCATGATTATAGGCCTGCTGCGAATCCCAATGCCGAAAGTCGTTCCGAATTCTGTAATTAAACTCGCCAAATGTACGCCAACCTTTGATCGGCTCTAGCACGAACTGAAGTTGCTGGTACAGATAGTCTTTTACGGTTTCGTCGATACCGCCATCCCGCATCAGCAAGGCCGGCGAAGGAGAGCTGAAAAGATATCCATTTGGGTCGTACAAAGGTAGTGTTGGCCAACCCTGCCGACCGAGATCATTGTAAAATCCGTCAGTTAAATTTGCAGGACGCTGATACTCATCGCGCAAAAAGCGCCCACTGTAATTAACAGAAACTTGATCCGAAATTTTCGAATTTATTTTCGCCGTAAGCGTATAACGATTATAGAAATCCTGATTGAACCGCATCAAGCCGTTCTGATCCATGAAATTACCGGATAAATAATAGGTAGTCTTTTCATTACCACCATTTAAACTAAGATTATGTTCATGGGAAAAGCTGTGATTTCTATACATCGTTTGGTACCAATCTATATTGTCGTTCCCGTAAGCATACCCTTCGCCCCAATATTGCGGATTATTAGGGTTTGGAATGGTAGAAGCTGTAATGGCACCCGCCTGATAATCACGAATACGCTGCAAATGTTCTTCACTAAAATGTGGCGTACTGTTTCCATTAATCCCTGCATCATTAAAATAAAGAGCAAAGGTGTAAGAATCCATCATTTTAGGTAACAATACGGGACTGCTATACCTGAAGTTATTGTTGTAGTTGATCTGTGTCTTACCTGCTTTTCCTTTCTTCGTGGTTATAAGGATGACACCAAAAGCCGCTCTTGAACCATAAATCGACGAAGCAGATGCATCTTTGAGAACAGACACATTTTCAATATCCTGTGGGTTCAGCAGGTTTATAGATCCTTCCATTCCATCAATCAATACCAAGGGACTAGCATTTGAGTTTGACGATCCTAAAGTACCCGCACCACGTATATTGATGCTTGGATTACTTTCCAACGATCCATTGCTTTGTGAAATATTCAACCCCGTTACCAATCCTTGAAGGGCTTGTGAAACGTTTCTTACAGGCCTGTTAGCCAATGCTTTTGCATCGATAGTGCTAACAGCACCCGTCAGATTTACTTTCTTCTGGGTTCCAAAGCCCACTACAACCACTTCGTCTAAGCTATTGGCTTCATCTGGCAGTAGTTCTATATTTACCATGTAAGATCCCTGGCTTGTTGGCGTCAGTGTATTTAAGCTTACTTCTTTCGATTGATAACCTATAAATGAAAAAACTAGGACCGCGTTTGCTGTTGTCTCAATCTTAAACGTTCCTTGATCCCCCGTTTGTCCTAAGGCCTTCCCTGTGCTTTTATCTCTAACGGAAACGCCGGGAACCGGCCCTTGCGTGTCTTTGACAACGCCTGTAACTCGAATATTCTGTGCCGCTACAAGCTGTACGCTTAAAAGCAGGAAAGAAATGAACAATAAGCTTCCGTATCGGAAGCAATACACGTTTGGCTCTCTCATAATTCAAAAAAAATATAATCCATAATGCTGTTGGCTGGCTTTTAATAGATGAAGGCCTTGTGGTTAGTGTTAGCCAGTCATGCTACTGCACTGCAATTATGAGAGATTTTTACTAATGATATAGGGGCTGAAATATGACAATTAGGGGGACAAAATAATATTCCAACTAAACTAAAATCGATTTGACGGCTTTATTATTCAGGTGGGAATATTCTTTTGCCTTACATAACTTCGGTGCAACCTGCAAGCGGCCCCTCTTCGTTTCAATGGGAATCAGCGAGGAGTCATCCGGGACTTCCCTCTACACGCCTCCCTTTTAAACTCCCAGTTGATCACCGTATACTCCCATGATGATTCCTACGGAGGCGAAGCAAGTACGAACAAGGTATTTGTCTTATTCATGATAATAGGAAAAATTGCTAGGCATAAAACAAATACATCTCAATTAAATTCAACCCATCGCTACCAAAAGCACTACCATCATTTTATTTTACATGCGTATTATCAAAAAAAATGCCGAAAAAATGAGACATCAACACTTATTATTTTAAAATATTCGTTTTATTTGCCACTTATTTAAACAAAAAATTTAAATTTATTACAAAATACGACACACAAACAATACAATACAGTCTTAAATAGAAATTAACGACAAAAATTTAACAAAACACAAAGTAAAAAAGCCAAAAAACAAATAAAAACAAAGAAAATAGAGGAATCACCCCTTAAGATTGACTGTAGGTATAAGAAATTATATAAACGCTTTAAAAACATAATATCTAAATCTAATTCCATGTCTAAAACACTTAACCGAAGAAACTGGCTGAAATCTGGACTGATTGCAGCAGGTAGTGTAACTTTAGCACCTCATCTAGCTTGGTCTTCATCAACTAGAAGATTATCAGGGAGCGTCATCTGGGAAATTGATCATCCCTCCTATTATCGTGACGCCGCGCCCGTATTAAAAGCACGCTTGAACGCAAATGAGAATCCATATGGTCCGTCCGAAAGCGTAAAGAAGGCTATCAACGAAGCCGTTTCTATGGGCAACCGCTACGGTCATTCAGATGCTGCGATCTTAATTCAAAAGATTGCCGAAAAGGAAGGGGTGACACCTGACCATATTATGTTAGGGCCAGGTTCTACAGATTTACTGGAAAAAACGGCCATTAGCCGTTTCATGAAAGGTGGAAATATTGTGTCCGCAGATCCCTCTTATATGTCGCTGATAAATACCGCACAAGCCATCGGTGCAGAATGGAAGGCTATTCCTTTAACAAAAGACTATGCGCATGATCTTCCTGCCATGTTAGCAGCTGTAGACAACAGAACTCAATTGGTATATGTTTGTAATCCTAATAATCCTACAGGGTCATTAACACCGTCAAGCGACTTACGGGCGTTTTGTTCCAAGGTATCCGAGAAGACTCCTGTTTTTGTTGATGAAGCCTACCTCGAGTTTCTTGAAGATCCAGATGCAAACAGCATGGTTGATTTAGTAGCCCAAGGAAAAGATATAATTGTAGCCCGTACATTCTCTAAAATACATTCAATGGCAGGTTTACGTATAGGATATATTGTAGCAGCCCCCGAAAGAATTAAAAACATTACCAATATGGTGCGGAGTACTATGGGACTAAGCATAACTTCTATAAAGGGAGCACTGGCTAGTATGGGTGATGGCGCATTTTGTTCAGAATGCAAAGAACTGAATACATCCGCCCGTAACTATGTATGCGCAGAATTGGATAAAATGAATTATAAATATATCCCTTCTTATACCAATTTTGTGATTTTCCCATTAAATAAAAACACAATTGGAGAGGAGTTTATGAAATCTATGGTTGCTCGCGGTGTTGGTATTCGAATGTATAGCTTCCAAAATGAACCTTGGTGTAGGGTAAGCATAGGAACTATGCCTGAGATGCAACTTTTTACGGAAGTGTTTAAACAGGTTACAACCTAATATATATCGTTAGGGGATGTAAGGACACGAAACATCCCCTTATG